>DASQZA010000339.1:0-5866 GCA_035638935.1 Gemmatimonas sp.
CATGGACGCACTCTGGACCAACGTCACTGCCGCCGCAGTCTTCGCATTCCTCGGGATCGCGCTGTTCGTCGTCGCGTTTCTCGTGCTCGACCTGCTCACACCGGGCAAGCTGTGGCATGAGATCAGCGAGAAGCGGAACACTGCGGCCGCCATCCTCATGGGCTCCTGCGCGCTCGCGCTGGGCGTGATCGTCGCTGCCGCCATTCATTGAACGTCGCGCTCTTCATCTCCGTTTGCCTCATCGCCGCCTGCGGTCTCATTTATGAGCTCGTAGCCGGCGCGCTGGCGTCGTACCTGCTGGGGGATAGCGTCACCCAGTTCTCGACGGTGATCGGGACGTACCTCTTCGCGATGGGCATCGGCAGCTGGCTCTCGCGCTTCATCACGCGCGGCGTCATCACGCGGTTCGTGATCATCGAGCTGCTGGTGGGTGTGGTCGGCGGATTCTCGTCGCTGCTGCTGTTTCTCGCCTTCGCCTATACCGATGCCTTCCGCCCGGTGCTGTATGGCCTGGTAACGCTGATCGGCATCTTCGTGGGGCTCGAGGTGCCGTTGCTGATGCGCATCCTGCGCGAGCGCTTCGCGTTCAAGGATGTCGTGTCGAACGTGCTCACCTTCGACTACATCGGCGCGCTGTTCGCTTCCCTGCTCTTCCCGCTGCTGCTCGTGCCGCGGCTCGGCCTCGTGCGCTCGGCCCTGCTCTTCGGCTTGCTGAACGTTGCGGTGGGACTGTGGAGCACGTGGCTCTTTCGCAACGAGTTGCCGCAGCGACGCACCCTGCAGACCATCGGCCTGCTCGCGTTCATCCTGCTCGGTGTCGGTCTCTGGAAAGGGCAGGACATCACGTCGCTCGCGGAAGACGGGATGTATGCCGATCCGATCATCCTCGCGAAGGACACGCGCTACCAGCGTATCGTGTTGACGAACTGGAAGGACGACCTGCGCTTGTACCTCAACGGGCACCTGCAGTTCGCGTCGCGTGACGAGTACCGCTACCACGAAGGGCTGGTGCACCCCGGCCTGTCGTCCTTGCGCGCCCAGGCGAATGTGCTCGTGCTGGGTGGTGGCGACGGACTCGCGGTGCGAGAGGTGCTGCGTTACCCTGGTGTCAGCCAGGTCACGCTCGTCGATCTGGACGAGGGCATGACCGCGCTCTTCCAGCAGCACCCGCGACTCACGGCGCTCAATGCGGGCTCGCTGTCGGACAAGCGTGTGCGCGTCGTCAACGCCGATGCTTTCAGCTGGCTGGACAGCACGCGGGCACAATTCGACTTCGTCGTGATCGACTTCCCCGACCCGTCCAACTACCACGTCGGGAAACTGTACACGAGTGCGTTCTACCGGCTCGTGAAGCAGCACATCGCGCCGGGTGGGCTGCTGGTCGTGCAGAGCACGTCACCGATGTTCGCGCGGCAGTCGTTCTGGAGCATCGTGGCAACGCTGGGGCATGCAGGGCTTCGCACGTGGCCGTATCACGTGTACGTGCCGAGCTTCGGCGAGTGGGGCTTCGTGATCGCGAGCAGCGGCGAGTACACCCCACCGGATTCGCTGCCGCCGGGGCTCCGGTATCTGACGGCAGGGTCGATGAAGGGGCTTTTCGACTTTCCGACCGACATGGGCATGGTGGCAGCCGAGCCCAATCGACTGAATGACCAGGTGCTCGTGCGGTACTACGAGCACGAGTTCGACGCGATCAATCGGTAGGGCGCGGTCGCCAGTGGAGGAGTCGCGTGATGTTGTACCGGAGACATCGAACGGCGCGCTGACGCGGCGTGAATTCCTCACGGTGGTTGCCGCTGCCGTGCCACTCGCTGCAGTCGTTGGGGCCGTGGCATGCACGAGCGAGCCCGAGGCTCGATCGCCCGCACAGTCACCTGCACTCGTCGGCCTCTCGCGGAAGGGCGCGCGCGCGATCGCCGGCGGCTACGTGAACGACGGCAGCGAAGCCGGACATGCGCTCCGAGACAGGAAAACGCCGACGAACGAGGCACAAGGCGCGCGGGAGCGACGACGCACGTCCGTCGCCATCGTCGGTGCCGGCATGGGTGGGTTGAGCGCGGGATGGCAGCTCGACGCGCTTGGGCTTCGCGACTGGACGATGCTGGAGCTCGGCGATCGCGCCGGTGGCAACTCGCGCTCCGGTGCGAACAGCGTGTCGCGCTATCCATGGGGTGCGCATTATGTGCCGGTGCCGGGGAAAGATGCGACGCATGTGCGCGCACTGATGCGCGACCTCGGTGTGCTGAGCGAAAGCGGCGTATGGGATGAGGCCACGCTCTGTCATTCGCCGCAGGAGCGCGTCTGGCAGTACGGCCGCTGGCATCAGGGCCTCGAACCCTTCGATGCGCTGCCCAAGGCGGAGATCGAACAGTTCGACCGGTTCGAGGCCGCGATCGACGAGTGGCGCGCGACTGGCGCGTTCAGCGTACCGACGGCGCAGGGACAGGAGCGTACGCGAAGCGGCGCAGGCGCTTCACGTGTCGCAGCGCTCGACGGGCAGACTGCCGCCGCATGGATGACGGCGAACGGCTTCACGTCGAAAGCGCTCCGCTGGTGGGTGGAGTACGGCACACGCGACGATTACGGCGCATCGCTCGACACCGCGAGTGCATGGGCGGCCGTGCACTACTTCGCGGGCCGTGACGCCGACGAGATCGGGCCACTCACCTGGCCCGAGGGCAACGACTTCATCGCACAGCGGCTCGCGGCGCGCGCGGGACCTCGGCTGCTCACGAACTCCCCCGCCACGAGCATCGAGCGCATGGGCTCGCGGTGGCTGGTACGCACGCCGCGCATCGATGTCGAGTGCGACGTCGTGATCTGGAGCTCGCCACTGTTCGTGCTGCCATTCGTCGCGCCGTCGATCACGCCGCCGGTGAAGCTCGAATACGCACCGTGGGTCGTCGCCAACATCACACTCGACCGCGAACCCGAGCAGCGCGGCACCGAACCGGCGTGGGACAACGTCATCTACGGCAGCAGTGCACTGGGCTACGTCGACGCCACGCACCAGTCACTGGCACAGCACCGCACGGGCCGTGTCTGGACCTGGTATCACGCCGTCGTCGACCGCTCCCCGACCGATGCCCGCCGCTGGATGGCAGCACGCCCATGGGCCGCCTGGCGCGACGAGATCATGGCCGACCTAACGCGCGCGCACCCGGACATCGACCGCTGTGTCGCCCGCATCGACGTGATGCAGTGGGGCCACGCGATGGCCCGCCCCACACCGGGCCTGCTGCAACGCGTCGAAACGCTTCAGGCATGGACACCGGCGGAGCGCTTCTACATCGGACACGCAGACTTGAGCGGCTTGAGCCTGTTCGAAGAGGCGCAGTGGCACGGCGTGCATGCAGCCGAAAGCGCGGCGCGCATCGTGATGGGTACGCGGTGATCGTGGCGTGCGACGTCGAACGGCAACTGCCTTCCGCGGATAAAAACTGATCACAAGGGAAACGACACAGATCTTCCGTACCGACTTCTGGCTTACGGCGCGCGCGGCACTTTTCGCCTTTCTTTGGAAATTGCACGCAGGGCATGAAGTCGGTGCGGGCCTCGAGGCCCATGCGGAGCCCCATCCCAAGAAAACGACGATTTCGCCTCGGAGAGCCGTTCGCTGCCCTTCACCGAAAAAATCCGCTCTGTTTCCGCGTCGTTTCAGTTTCTATCCGCGGAAAGCAGTTCGTCGCTACAGTTCCGTTCATGCATACGCACCGCACGACGGCCAAGCTACTCCGCCCGGTACCCACGCTCCAGCAGAAATTCCGCGATCTTTTCGCGGTCGCGTGACACCTCGAGCGAAAGCGGCTTGAGCCCCGTGCGCACCAGCAGTCCGTCGCCCGTCGTCGCGGCGATCACGACCGCGTCCGTCGTGAGACACACCACGTCGGCAGTTTCCGACAGCTGGCCCGGGTGTCCGCTGAAATGCATCGTCGATGTCGTCGGGATCGGGCTGCCGGCGAGGCTGTCGAACGTCGGCTGTGCGCCGCCCTCGCTCCAGAACGCGCCCGTGAACAGCACCACGTCGTTGCTACCCGCGGCGAAATCACCCGGAGTTTCCGTGACGGCCCCGATCTCGCCGATCGACGCATCGCTGCCCGCCGGTTCCGTGATCGCCTCGATGCGAAACGCTTCGAACATGTCCTCGACGTCCGCGGCCTCGACCTGCAGTCGCACGCGACGCCCGTCGACGAGCATCACGACCATCGCGAGCTCGGACACGACGAAGCCGGACCAACGGCCGCGCAGCAGTCGCAAGCCTGCTACCGTGTCATCCGACGCCTGAAATCGATACTCGCGCACGGTTATCGGGAATGATGAGAAAGGTGATCACGCCGCGCTGGTTCGGCTTGCGACGCCGCGAGCCTCGCGCCCTTCGGCCAGCCACTGCAAGGCTGCGTTCAGGTCGCGGAAGACACGAATCTCCTCAGGCACCCCGTCGCCGCGCAACAGCTCGTACATGCGCGACACCCCGTAGACCGCATCCGTGGGCGCCACGATTGCCAATCGCGTGGCAATGCCGAGTTCGTCGATCGGCGTGAACATGCTCATGATGCCGCGCAGCCCCTCGGGCGTCACCCCCAGATGGGTCACTCCTCGCAGGTCGACGAGATCATCGGCTGTCGCGTCGTAATCCGGTGCGGACAGCAACTCCGCGTACGCGTCACCCATCATCCGATCCGTTACCCTGCCATGAACTTCTGCAATGCGAAGACGCAGTGCTGCATCGTGTCGAAAGACAATCGGCGATTCAGTCGCGTTTGTATTCATTGCCGTGCGTAGATGATCGTACTTTCATGGAAATGCGTTCATGGGAGCGAGCACATTTCCGTGGCGAGCTCATGGCTTACCACAACGTAGTGTCGTCAAGCGAAGCGCAACAGGTGACGCACCGCACGCAACAGCGCTGATGGAAGCTGCTCGGGATTGCGGATGATCACGTGTCCGGCGCTGCCGAAGACATGTGCGAGGTACTCCGCGCCGTCACGATCAACCGTGAGGCAGAACGGAAAGATCCCGGCGGCGCGCGCCTCGAGTATCGACTGTCGGGCGTCTTCGATTGCGTAGTCGGCGAGATAGCCGATGTCATTGGGCCG
Organism: Gemmatimonas sp.; assembly: GCA_035638935.1. Lineage (GTDB taxonomy): Bacteria > Gemmatimonadota > Gemmatimonadetes > Gemmatimonadales > Gemmatimonadaceae > Gemmatimonas. The sequence goes on from DASQZA010000339.1 coordinate 5,097, forward strand.
GCCATCGGAAAGCATCAGCAGCAGGCGGTGACCGGCGGGCTGATTCGCGAGCAGCGATACCGCATGACGAACGGCAGCGCCCATTCGCGTTCCGCCCTCGGGTCGAAGCGCCGCAATCCGTCGGCGCACCGCAGCTCCGCTCGGCTCGCTGAACGCCTTCACCGTTTTCATGCGCACATCGGATGCGCCACGCCCGGTGAACGTGAGCACATTGTAGGAATCGCCAAGTGCGTCGAAGGCTTTCGTGGCGAGCAGGACGGCGAGCTTCTCGATGTCGATCACCTGCAGTGCATGCGTGACCTGCATGTCCGTCGATCCGCTCACATCCACGAGCAGCGAGATCGCCAGGCCACGCCGCGCCGGTCGCACGTCCGTGTACAAGCGGTCCTCGCCAAGCAGCCCGGCACGACGGTCGATGATCGCACGCACGCAGGCCGCGATATCGATCTCGTCACCCCGACGCTGTTGCAGCAGTCGTATGCGCCGGGCGCGCAGCCGCTCGAACTGTTGCTGCACGCGGCGCAGCAGCGTGGCGTTGCTGGCGATGATCGCATTCGCCCACGCTTCATCACCTTCGTCCGCGATCGCCGACCGCACGATGGCGCCGTTGGCGAGGTAGCGGCCTGTGCCGTGATCCCATTCTGGATATCCAATCCCCGGCGGCAGCAGATCAACGTCTTCGACGGTCCCGTCATCGACCGAATCGACATCCTGATTGCCGGGCTGCTGCGATCGCGATGGGAGGTGCAGGTTCTCGGGCAGCTCCGGCG
>DASQZA010000340.1:0-9184 GCA_035638935.1 Gemmatimonas sp.
TCCGGCCGTGTCAACGACGCCGACGACTCGCAGCCGGTTGCCGGTGCCATGATCGCGATCGGCGGCACCTCGATCGTCCGCTATGCCGGCGACGATGGCCGTTACTCCATCAGCGGTATTCCCGTTGGCGTGCGCACCGTCACCGTGCGGCGCGTCGGGTATTCCCAGCAGTCGCGCTCGGTCACGATCGCCGACGGCGCCGTCGCCAGCGCGGACTTTGCGCTGTCGAAAAGCACCGTGTCCCTCACCGGCGTGGTGGTCACGGCCACGGGCGAGGAGCGCCGCAAGGAAGTCGGCAACGCGGTCAGCACAGTCGATGCATCGACGTTCGAGCGTGGCGCGGTTGCCAACACCCAGCAGATCCTGCAGGGGCGTTCGACCGGTGTGACCGTCCTCGGCAACTCGGGCCAACCCGGCGCGGGCGGCACGATCCGGCTGCGCGGCGTGAACAGCATCAGCCAGGGCAACCGCCCGCTGATCTATGTCGACGGCGTCCGCATCTTCAACGGCAACACGCCAACGTCGGTGTCAGCCCGGCAGGGCGTCTCGCCGCTCAACGACATCGCCGCGTCCGACATCGACCGCATCGAAATCGTGAAGGGACCGGCGGCCACGACGCTGTATGGTACGGAAGCATCCGGCGGCGTCATTCAGATCTTCACGAAACGTGGGCGCGAAGGCCCGGCTGCGTGGTCGCTTGAAGCATCCGGCGGCGTCAACAGCCTTGGGCGGTACGGCCCGCAGTCGGATCCGACCGGTCTCTTCCTCAAATCCTGTCGCGGCCCGGGTTTGGTGGACGCGCTCGGTGTGGCCTTCGAGGACGCCACGTGCCCCTCCAGCGGGTCACACCTCCAGACCGGCGCAATCAGCCGGTACTCGCTCGGCGTACGCGGAGCAGGCGGCGGGATGAACTACGCGCTCTCCGGCAATTTCGAGAATGAGGGCGGTGTACTGCGCGTCGGCAGCAACAAGACCGGTGGCATCCGCGGCAACTTCGGCTTCGCACCGCGCAAGGATCTCATCGTCGCCATCAATTCGTCGTATCAGAGGCGCAATACCGCACTCGTCCCCGACGGCAACAGTGCAAACGGCATCCTGCTCAATGTATCGCGAGGCCCCGGGTCCAACTTCACCGGAAGCGGGTGCACGGCGGGCATCACGCGATGCGTCATCAACGACACGATCTTTTCGGCGTCGAACACCATTCGAGGCGATCATTTCATCAATGGCGGCACGATCACCTGGTCGCCGCTCGCGCAGCTGACCAATCGACTGTCGGTCGGACTGGACTACAACACCTTCGACCTGAGCACCATCAACCCGTTCGGTTTCCCGCGGGTGCCGCAGGGTCAGTTCTTCCAGCAGCTCTGGAATCGCTCCCTGCTGTCGCTGGACTACGCGAGCACCTGGAAGCAGCCCGTTGGATCGACGTTCTCGTCGTCGACCTCGATTGGCGGACAGCTCTTCGACAGTCGCCTGAACTCGACAGAGCTGCAGGCCGACAACTTTTCTGGTCCCGGCGCCCCGACGCTGGTGTCCGGTTCGTTGCGACAGGTCACCGACGTCACCCTGCAGCGCGTCATCAACGCCGGACTTTTCTTTCAGCAGGTGATCGGCTGGCGCGATGTGCTGTTCGTGACCGGCGGCGTGCGCGTCGATGGCAACAGCGCTTTCGGCAAGAGCTTCGGCCTGCAGACGTACCCAAAAATCAGCGCGTCGTACGTGGTGTCGGAGGAGTCGTTCTGGCCGGCGCCATTCATCGAGACGCTCAAGCTGCGCGCGGCCATCGGCGACGCCGGCAAGGCACCGGGTGCGTTCGACGCAACGCGCACGTGGGGTCCGATTGCCGCCGAGGGCGGTCAGCCCGGCTTCACACCGTCTCAGGTCGGCAACCCGAACCTTGGGCCGGAGCGCACACGTGAAATCGAGTACGGGTTCGATGCGAGCGCGTGGGGCGGACGCCTTGGCCTCGTCTTCACGGGCTTCAAGCAGCGGACGACCGATGCACTCGTCGCCGTCGCATACCCGCCGTCGCTTGGCTTCCTCAACAATCAGCTAGAGAACGTTGGCGTGCTGGAAAACAACGGTCTCGAGCTGCAGGTGTCCTCGACGCTTCGGCCGACGCGCTGGATGGAAGTGGATGCACGCCTGCAGTACACGCGTGTGAAGGGAGAGGCCGTCGACCTTGGTGGCCGCACCATCACGATCGACGCGCTCTCGCGCAGCTACGTTCGCGAGGGACAACCGCTGCCGGTGTACTCCGGCCCGCGTGTCACCAACCCGAGGGAGTTCGCAGCACCCATCGTCGATTCGACATCGGTACGGCTTGCCGACGGCGGGCCGACCATCGGTGCCACGTTCCCCACGCAGATCATCAATCCGACGCTCGCACTCACATTCTTCAATCGACTCACCGTCGAGGGAGTAGGCGAGTTCCAGCGTGGTGGCCACCTGCTCAATGCAATCGGCTATCAGAACGCCGGGTTGGGCATCTGGCAGCCCTGCTACGCGGCGCAGGCAGCGCAGCGAGCCGCGCTTGCCGGAGACCCGTCAAAGCTTGCGAGCATAAACGCGCTCGACCGGCAGCGCTGCAGCACTCGCACCGCCGATCGCGACTACGCATACTGGGTCGAAAAGTCGGATTTCTTCAAGCTGCGAAGTCTCTCGCTGTCGTATGCGCTGCCGAATGGCGCGCTGCCGGGCGCGCGCAACACTACGATTGCGCTCACGGGCCGGAACCTCTTTCTGAGCACCGATTACACCGGCTCCGATCCGGAAGTTGCCGACCAGGCGACGAGCATCTTTTCGCGGCGCGACTACTACGTCTTCCCGCCATACCGCACGTTCCTCCTGACCGTGCGCACGAGCTTCTGATCATGACCATCATGCGAACTTTTTCCGGAAGCAACGCGCGAGGCCAGTTCGCGTCGCGCGCATCCTCGCTGTTTTTCGTCGCCACACTCGCGGGCACCGTAGCCGGCTGCAACCTGGAGGTCACCAATTCAGGTCCGACGCTCGACGAAGATCTCAATACGCCCGGCGCGATGACGGCGCTGGTCAGCGGCATGGGTGGTGACCTCTCGGTCGCGCTCGGGCAGTGGGTAGAGCGTTCTCCATTGCTCTCGGGTGAACTCGTTCACTCCGGCAACTTCGCCGTCGAGCGATTCTTCAACATCGGGCAGATCACCCCGCAGGATGCGAACGGTGACTGGGCACGGCTGCAGCGTGCACGCTACGTCGCGGAGAGCGGCCTCAGCCGCATGAAGACCGTGCTCGGCACGAACTTCGAAACGAGTCCCCTCACGACGCGCGCGTATCTCTACGCCGGCTTCGCCAATCGCCTGCTCGGCGAGAACGTCTGCCAGGCCGTCTTCGACGGCGGACCGGCAGAGAGCGACACCGCGCACTTCGTACGCGCGGAGAGCCTCTTTACGCGGGCGCTCACTCTTGCGCGCGCGCAGAACAACACGGCACTCACGAATGCTGCACTAGGTGGGCGTGCCACTGTTCTCGCCTGGCAGGGCAAGTGGGCGCAGGCTGCGACAGATGCGGCACTCGTCCCAGTGGCGTTCCGTCACAATGCACTGTTCTCGACCAACACGACGCGCGAGAATCTGGAGCTCGCAGTCCAGACCATCACGCGCCGTGAGCTGACGGTATGGAACACGGTGTGGGTGGCCGATCGCGACCCGCGTGTTCCGTACGATACCGTGCGGACGTCGAGTGGCGCGATCCAGACGGGGCAGGACGGTGCGACGCGCTTCTTCCGTCAACGGAAGTACCTCACGCTCGGGGATCCCGTTGCCCTCGTGCGCGGCGCGGAGATGCTGCTGATTCGTGCCGAGGAACGGTTGCGGGCCAATGACGTACCGGCCGCGATGACGTTCATCAATCAGGAGCGCGCGTCGTATACGCTGCCCGCGCTGTCCGCGACCACCGTGACGGATGCATACATGATCCTGATGCGCGAACGCGGTGCCGTCCTGTGGCTCGAGGGGCGCCGGCTGTGGGATCTGCGTCGGTGGTTCGTCGAAGGACGCAACACGTTCCTGCAGGGGAGAGACAGGTGCCTGCCCATTTCCACGGAAGAGCGCGGTTCGAACCCCAACCTCCAGTGATGCTCGGGTAGTGCGTCTGCCGGACGGTTGGCCGACGCCGACCGGCGCGTGAAAGGGACGGATGCACTTCTCAGTGCATCCGTCCCTTTTCCGTTTCCTGGCCGGTCGCGGACGCGCATGTTGAAACCGTCCCCACCTCCCGCCAGTAGTGAGAGCGCAGCCACCGCGGGCTCAGGCGATGACTCCGGGGATGACTCCGGGCTGGTGCAAACCTATTCCGTCTTCGGCCTGTCCAACCGCGGGCAGTGTGTGCCCGCCCTCCGGGTCCTTGACCTTCGCCTCTGACGCGTCCCTACACAGCCTATGCGCCATCTGAAGCTCGCCGCCCGCATGCTGCTCAAGACGCCCTTCGTCACGACGGTTGCGGTCCTGTCCCTCGCGCTGGGCATCGGGGCCAACGCGGCGATCTTCTCGCTCTTCGACCAGATCCTCCTGCGGCCACTCCCGGTACCGGCACCAGCCGGACTGGTGAATCTCGGCGCCCCAGGTCCAAAGCCCGGGTCGCAGAGCTGCTCACAGGCCGGCAGCTGCGAGGACGTATTCAGCTATCCGATGCTCCGCGACCTCGAGCGCGTGCAGACCGTCTTCACGGGCATCGCGGGGCATCGCAACTTCGGCGCGAGTCTCGTCGTGCAGAACGAGCCGCTCGGCGCAAGCGGCGTCCTGGTCTCGGGTTCGTATTTCCCCACGCTGCAGCTCCAGCCCACGCACGGACGCCTGCTGACGCCCGCCGACGATGAAAAGGTCGGCGGGCATTTCGTCGCGGTGCTGAGCCACGAGTTCTGGCAGGACAAGTTCGGCGGCCAGCCCGGGGTGGTCGGCAGCACGATCACCATCAACGGATCCTCGTTCACCGTCGTGGGTGTCGGGCCAAAGGGGTTCACGGGGACGGTCCTTGGCGACAAACCCGTCGTGTTCGTACCCCTCGGTATGCGTAGCGTCGTGTCGCGAGGCTTCACCGGATTCGAGAACCGCCGTAGCTACTGGGTTTACGCATTCGGACGCCTCAAGGCCGGTGTTTCGCTGGAGCAAGCCACGAGTGCAATGAACGGGTTGTACAAGCCCATCCTCGTGGATGTGGAAGCCCCGCTCCAGACAGGCATGAGCGACCAGACCATGGGTCGCTTCAAGACGAAGCAGCTCACGCTGGTCCCGGGGAAGCGAGGGCAGAGCTCCGTTCATCGTGAGGCGAAAACTCCACTGCTGATGCTGTTCGCGATCACTGGTGTCGTGCTGCTGATCGCGTGCGCCAACATCGCGAACCTGCTGCTTGCTCGTGGAGCGAACCGCGGCATGGAGATGGGCGTGCGCCTCGCCCTAGGCGCGAGTCGCCGAAATCTGTTGACGCAGCTGATGATCGAGTCGGTCCTGCTCGCAATCATCGGAGGCGCCGTCAGCCTCGTCGTCGCCAAGCTGACGCTCACCGGTATCGCGGCGTTGATGCCATCGGACGCCGTCGATACGCTGGAGTTCAAGCTGCAGCCGTCCGTGCTCCTGTTCACTGCGGGACTGGCAGTCGTGACGGGGGTGCTGTTCGGCCTCTTCCCGGCGCTCCACAGCACGCGATCGGATCTCATCACCGTCATCCGTGCAGGAGCGGGGCAGATCACCGGTGGCCGCGCGGCGGCGCGCTTCCGTTCCTCGCTCGTGACGGTGCAGATCGCACTCTCCACCGCGCTGCTGGTGTCAGCCGGCCTTTTCCTCAAGAGTCTGGGCAACGTGTCGCGCGTCGACCTCGGGGTGAAGGTCGACCAGGTGGTCACGTTCGGCATCTCGCCACAAACCGCAGGGTACGACAGCGTGCGGTCGGCGCTGCTCTTCAACCGCGTCGAGGAAGAGATGACGTCGCTCCCCGGCACGACCGGCGTGACGTCGAGCATGGTGCCGCTGCTCGCGGGTGACAACTGGGGTACCGACGTACGCGTGCAAGGTTACCAGTGCGGCGCGGATATCGACTGCAACTCGCGCTTCAACGAGATCGGCGCGAACTATCTCAGCACGCTCGGCATGCAGCTGGCCGACGGCCGCGAATTCACGACGTCCGATCGCCTTGGCGCAACGCAGGTCGCGATCGTGAACGAGGAGTTCGCCCGCAAGTTCAACCTCGGGCGCAACGCCGTCGGAAAGTTCATCAACACGGAGGGCGAAGACTCCCTCAACGTGCAGATCGTCGGCCTCGCGAAGAATGCAGCCTACAGCGACGTCAAGGACACCGTGCCGCCGCTGGTCTTTCTTCCCTGGCGGCAGGACGCCCGCGTCGGGAGCATGAACTTCTACGTCCGGACCTCGCTGCCGCCGGAGGAGCTGCTCAAGACCATCCCGGCAGTCCTCAAGCGGATCGACCCGAACATCCCGGTAGGGGACGTGAAGACGATGCCCCAGCAGATTCGGGAAAGTGTCTTTCTGGATCGCATGATCAGCATCCTGTCCGCATCTTTTGCGGTGCTGGCGACGCTGCTGGCCGGTGTCGGGCTTTACGGTGTGCTGGCGTACACTGTGTCGCAGCGGACGCGCGAGATCGGCGTGCGCATGGCTCTGGGCGCGGATGCGGCGCGTGTTCGCGGCCTGGTGATGAAGCAGATGTCGGGCATGATGGTGGTCGGTGGCGTCATCGGGATCGTGGCGGCACTTGGCCTCGGACGCGCCGCCAAGGGTCTGTTGTTTGGGCTCGAAGGACATGATCCGCTCGTGTTCGTGCTCGCCGTTCTGCTGCTTGCCGGCGTGGCGATGCTCGCGGGCTGGTTGCCGGCCCGCCGCGCGGCACAAACACACCCGATGCAGGCGCTTCGCTACGACTGACCGGCAGTAACGTCCTTGTCCTCTGTCGCTCCGCTGTTGCACGTGCAGGCTGCAGTTGCCGGTTCTACGGCACTCCGTTTTCGCTACCGACCCCACCTGACTCATGGACATCGTTCGCGCACCACAGAAAAAGACCGGCCGCAACATCGCCATCGGCGCTGGTGTGCTCGTGCTCATCGTCGCCGGTGTCGGCCTCGCGAGTCTCGATCCCGCGTCGCCCTCCGTCGAGCGCTCGACGCTGCTCGTGGATTCGGTCGGTCGTGGTGACATCGTGCGCGACGTCCGCGCACCCGGCACGCTGGTGCCCGAGCAGATCCGCTATATCACGGCGCAGGCGTCGGCACGCGTGGAGCGCCTGACATCGGAGTCCGGCAAGGAAGTGAAGACGGGCGACGTGCTGCTCGCCCTTTCCAACCCCGACCTGCAGATCCAGACGATGCAGGCGCAGCAGCAGGTGCGGCAAGCCGAGATCGATCTGCTCAACCTGCGGACCAATCTGCGGAGCCAGCTCCTGCAGCAGGAAGGCGTCGTCGCGTCCATCAACACGCAGCGCGTGAATGCAACACAGATCGCGCGTGCCGCGGATTCACTCGTGGCGCTCAAGCTGATGGCCGCCTTCGAGGCGAACAACGCGCGTGCGCAGGCCGAGGAAATGAACACGCGCGCGCGCATCGAACGCGATCGGCTCAAGCTGATGACCGACGCGATCGACGCGCAGGTGTCCGTGCAGACAGCGCAGGTGGTGCAACTCAAGGCGATCGCGCAGAATCAGCAGAACCGCTTGAACTCGCTGGAAGTGCGTGCACCCGAAGCGGGCGTCGTGCAGGATCTCACCCTGCAGCTCGGGCAGTGGGTGCCCGAGGGCACGACGCTCGCGCGCGTGGTGCAACCGGGCAAGCTGAAGGCGGTGCTCCGCATTCCGGAGTCGCAGGCGAAGGACATCCAGATCGGACAGAAGGCATCGATCGACACGCGGAACGGCATCATCCCGGGGCACGTGGCACGCAAGGATCCGGGTGCACAGGGCGGCACGGTCACGATCGATGTCGCGCTCGACGGGCCGTTGCCCAGTGGCGCCGTGCCGGACCTGAGCGTCGACGGGATCATCGTCATCGACCAGATGACCGGTGTGCTCTACACGGGCCGGCCGGCATTCGGTGCAGCAGGCGGAACGGTGAGCCTGTTCAAGCTCGTGGAGAACGGCGATGCGGCGGTGCGCGTGCAGGTGGAGCTTGGGCGGAGCGCGGTGAACAGCATCGAGGTGATCCGCGGGCTCGAGGCGGGCGACCGTGTGATCCTGTCGGACATGACGGCGTATGCGAGTGCGGAAAGGGTGAAGATCAAATAGAAGAAGGAGAAGCTGAACGGCAGAAGCTGAACGGCGGAAGCTGAACGGCAGAAGCCGAAGTGCAGAAGCGAACGACGAAAGCAGGTACACCATTCACACGGGCGATACGACGATGGCGACGAACGGCACGGTTTCCGGCGAACCGCTGATCCAGATGCAGGGCATCAAGAAGGTGTTCCTCACCGAGGAGGTGGAGACGCATGCGCTGGCGGACGTGAACTTCACCATCAACAAGGGTGAGTACGTGGCGATCTCCGGCCCGTCTGGCTGCGGGAAGACGACGCTGCTCTCCATCCTGGGCTTGTTGGATACGCCGAATGGTGGCGAGTACATGCTGGCGGGTGAATCGGTGGCGACGCTGGCGGCGTCGGATCGCGCGCGGGTACGCAACCGGCAGATCGGATTCATCTTCCAGGCGTTCAACCTGATCGGCGACCTGACGGTGTTCGAGAACGTCGAACTGCCGCTCACGTACCGCGACATGGACGCGGCGGAGCGCAAGCGCCGCGTGCAGGCCGCGCTGGAGCGCGTCGGCATGTCGCACCGCGCGAAGCACTATCCGGCCCAGCTCTCCGGCGGTCAGCAGCAGCGCGTCGCGGTGGCGCGCGCAGTGGCCGGCGACCCGGCGATCCTGCTCGCGGACGAACCGACGGGAAACCTCGACTCGGCCAACGGCGAAGCGGTGATGGAGCTGCTGCGCGAACTCAACCAGAACGGCGCCACGATCTGCATGGTCACGCACGACTCGCGCTACGCGGAGCATGCGGATCGCACGGTCAACCTGTTCGACGGCCGTGTCGTGGACGAGACGTCGCACGTGCTGACGGGCGTGTAGGTAGGTGCGTCTCGCCCGCATTCCCGTATTTCAGAGCATCGTTGGAACACGGATTTGAACTGCAATTACAGAACGGATTCACAC
>DASQZA010000341.1:0-4203 GCA_035638935.1 Gemmatimonas sp.
CGCTAAAACTCCTGCCCACCCGAGGACTGCTTGACCGCGACAGCCCCCACCCCCGGCGCCTTCACCTCGTCCGCGTCCACGCCCGAACTCGACCGGCTCGACGACGCGGCGCTGGCCGACCGCCTCCAGACGGCTGGCCAGAGCATCACGCGCGAACTGCGCAAGATCATCGTCGGCCAGGATGCCGTCGTTGAACAGGCGCTGATCGCGCTCTTCGCCGGCGGCAACTGCCTGCTGGTCGGCGTGCCGGGATTGGCCAAGACGCTGCTCATCTCCACGCTCTCGCGGGCGCTCGACCTCAAGTTCTCGCGCATCCAGTTCACGCCAGACCTCATGCCGTCGGACGTCACGGGCACGGACGTGATTCAGGACGATCCGACCACTGGCCATCGCCGGTTGTCGTTCATGCCGGGCCCGGTGTTCGCGAACGTGCTGCTCGCCGACGAGATCAACCGCACGCCGCCGAAGACGCAGGCCGCGCTGCTGGAGGCCATGCAGGAGCGCAAGGTGACCGTACAGGGGCGCACCTACGATCTCGAGCCCCCGTTTTTCGTGTTCGCCACGCAGAACCCGATCGAACTCGAGGGCACGTACCCGCTGCCGGAAGCGCAGCTCGACCGGTTCATGCTCGAAGTGCTGCTCGACTATCTCCCGGAAGAGGATGAGCTGGCCGTCGTGCGCGCCACGACGTCGTTGCCGCCGGAAGCCGTGCAGCCGGTCGTCTCGCGCGCCGAAATTCTCGCGTTCCAGCGCGTCGTGCGCCGGTTGCCGATCGCTGATCCTGTGGCGCGCTACGCGCTCAAGCTGGTGCGCATGACGCGCCCGAACGACGGCGCGCCGGATTTCATCAAGCAGTACGTCTCCTATGGCGCAAGTGTACGCGCCGCACAGGCACTCGTGCTCGGTTCGAAGGCACGCGCGCTGCTGCAGGGACGCGCGGCACCGAGCTTCGAGGACGTGCGCGCGCTCGCGCGCCCCGTGCTGCGCCACCGTGTCCTGGTCAACTTTCAGGCACAGTCGGAGCGCATGACGACCGAGAAGATCGTGGCCAAGCTGCTCGACGCTGCGCCGCTCCCCCGTTCGTCGCTCTGAGCGATCGCGCCATGGCACTCGCTCCTGCGGGTTTCCTCGATCCCGCCCTGCTCGCGCGCATCTCCGACCTGGCGCTGCTCGCGCGCACCGTCGTCGATGGATTCATGCACGGGCAACACCGATCACTGCGCAAGGGATCGTCGCTCGACTTCGCGGAGCACCGCTCCTACCAGCCGGGTGACGACCTGCGTCGTATCGACTGGCGCGTGTACGGCCGCACCGACCGGTTCTACATCAAGGAGTACGAGGCCGACACGAACGCGAGCGTCGTGTTCGCGCTGGATGCCTCGGGATCGATGGATTTCGGTAGTGGTGCCGTCACCAAGTTCGACTATGGCCGGTTTCTCGTCGCGTCGCTCGCGTGGCTCACGCAGCATCAGGGCGACCGTGTCGGCATGGCGACGTTCACGAGCGATCTCGCCGATGTGGTTCCGCCGTCCGTGCGACATCTGCAATTGCTTCTGCACACGCTCGGCCGCGCAAAACCTGGTGGGCAGAGCAGTCTCGTTGCCGCGGTCGACCAGGTGGGCCGGCTCACCATGCGCACCGGCATCGTGGTGCTCGTGACCGATTGCTACGAGCAGCCAGAAGCGTTCGGCCGTTCCGTCGATGCGCTCCGCATGTTGGGACATGACGTGATCGTCTTTCACATCGTCGATCCCGGCGAGCGCGACTTGCCCGGCGACCTGCCCGCGACGTACCAGGATGCCGAGAGCGGCACGTTGCTGCCGCTTCGTCCGGGTGTCCTGCGCGACAAGTACAAGGCGTTGCTCACCGCACACCACGAAGCGCTGCAGGCGCGCGTGGCTGGTGCGGGCGCCGACTACGTGCGCGTCGATACCGACAAGCCACTCGACGCCGCGCTCCACGCGTATCTCGATTCCCGTCTCGCGCGGACTCGCGTCCGATGAGAGCGCTTCTGATGAGGAGCTGCTAAGTGGGGTTTCTCGCTCCCGCGCTGCTGGCTGGTCTGCTCGCGATCGCGGTGCCGATCGCGCTGCACCTGCGCCATCGCGACAAGGACCGGCCGTACAAGTTTCCGTCGCTGATGTTCCTGGAACAGCTGCCGATCCGCACGGCGCAGCGCCGTCGCGTCACCGACTGGCCGTTGCTGCTCCTGCGTGTGCTGGCACTGGTACTGCTCGCGCTGGCCTTCGCCCGGCCGGTGTTCAACGCCAAGGCCATCGCCGGGGATGCCGACAAGTCGCGCGCCGTCGTCGTGCTGCTCGACCGTTCGGCCAGCATGGGGCACAAGGATGTCTGGCCGGCCGCGCTGGACTCCGCACGTGCCGTCATTGCTGCACTCCGCCCCAAGGATCGTGTCGGCGTGGTGTACTTCGACGACGCAAGCGAGATCGCGCAGCGGATGACCGAGGACAAGGGAGCTGCCACCGCCGTGCTGGGTGCCGCGAAGCCTCTCCCGCGCGGCACGCGGTTCGCGCCGGCGCTGCGCACGGCTCGACAGATGCTGCTCGATGCGCCGTATGCGGCCGCCGAGATCGTCGTGGTGTCCGACCTTCAGCGTTCGGGGACTGTGGGCATCGCCGGGATCGACTTGCCGGCCGGCGTCACGCTTCGTGCGGTGAACGTGGGTGCGGCAGCGCGCAGCAACAGTGCCGTGCGCGCGGTCGAGGCAAAGCGCGTTACGGAAACGACAGCGTCGGGTCCGCGGTCCATGCTCGCCGTGAAGGCACGTGTGGTGTCGCGTGAACTCGCTGCGCCTCGCATCGTGCAAGCGACACTCGTGGTCAACGGCCGCGATGCGACGACGCAGACCGTCACCCTGCCGAGTGGTGAGTTCACCATCACGTTCGCACCCGTGTTCGCACCGGAATCCGACGTGACGGGGACGGTCCGACTGGCTGCCGATGCGCTCGACACGGACGACAGCTTTCGTTTTGTCGTTCCACGCGACGACGCCGTGAAGGTCGCGCTGGTGGTTCCCGATGACACGCGCGCCGACGAAACCCTGTTCATGGAGCGCGCGCTGGGAATCGGGCGCGCGCCCGAGATCGCGATCACGCGCGTTCGCGGTGCGACCATCGATGCAGCGACGCTCCGCACGTCAAACATGGTCGTGCTCTGGGACGTATTACCCTCCCAGTCGTCGCGCGCAGCACTCGAGAGCTACATGACGGCAGGCGGGGGCGTGACGGTCGTCGCGAGCCGTCGCCTCGCGGGCTCGGCGGGCAGCCCTGCCAGCCCGACGTCCGGATCAGCGAACGCTCCGGCGCCGCCGGGTGCAACGACGTCCACCTCCACATCCACCGCGACTCCTGCTGCAAGAACCGCTGCAACGCCCGAACGTGGCGCGTTTCTGCCGGCGAAGTTCACGGGGATGTCCGACCGGCTCGCGGATCGCGGCGGCACGCTCACCGGGGTGCGCTTCGAGCACCCACTGTTCGCGCCGTTTCGCGATGTGCAGGATGCACTCGTCAGTGCGCGTTTCTTCCGGTACCCGCGCATGGACGTCACGTCGGACGCCGACATTCTCGCGCGGTTCGACGATGGTCTCCCTGCCATCGTCGAAAAGCGCGTGGGAGCGGGCCGTCTGCTGGTGGTGGCCGCTTCGCTCGATGGGACGAGTGGGGACTTCGCGCTCCAGCCTGCGTACCTCCCCTTCCTGCGCCAGATGGTCATGCACACGTCGGGGCGCGACGCGACACCACTCTGGCGCACGACGGCAGACAACTGGTCGCTCCCTGAGAGTGTCACAGATCCAGTGGTGCGCGCTCCGGACGAGGAGCTGCTCCGACCGGGCAAGGATTCGCTGGCCCGCGCGGTGCTCCTCGCCGATGCGGGTCACTACGCGCTGTTTAGCGGGTCGGCCGCTGGCGAAGCGCGCCAGGTCGTTGCGGTGAATGTGCCAACCGGCGAGTCCGACCTGACACCGGTCGATCCGAAGGAGCTGTCGCTCGGTGTTGGAACCAGTGAAGCGGCAGCCACGGCTGACGCTGCTCCACCCACGCCCGACGCCCTCGAGCGGCGGCAGAACGCGTGGCGCATACTTCTGGTGATTGTGGCACTCGCGCTCCTCGGCGAGACCTTCATGGCTACGCGCGGATGGCGCGCCGTGGCCCGACGCTATCCGTCCGCGACAACGGACCGGAG
>DASQZA010000342.1:0-6513 GCA_035638935.1 Gemmatimonas sp.
CGGCGCGGATCGACGACGCCCGAGACCGTGATGGCCCGCACCGCTTCGTTGTGTGCCATGCCGGCGCGCTTGAGGACGCTCACGAGCAGCTCCCCCCGTCGCACGGTGTCGACTTGGGTGCGCCACCGATTCACAAGAACCGGAGGCGCAGAAACACGAGGCCCCGCAACGAGCACGCTCGCAGCGGGGCGCCCTGAAACGGGACGTCCGATGGAGATCGCTGCAGCCCCTAGCGCGAGGGTTCCGGCAGCGATCAGCAGGGTCAGACGGGACCGCTTCAATCCATCTGTCTCCGAATGAAGGTCGGAATTTCCATGTCATCGAGCTCTGCCGGTGCGGCCGGGCCCGGCGGTGGCATCCGGGGCGGACGCGGCTGCGCCCCTTCCCACGCTGGACGACTGGCCGGTGCCTGAGGTCTCACCGGCGCCTGTCTTTCACGTGTTGGGAATGGTAACACCGATGGGGGCTTCGGTGCACCCTGCGAAGCGCTGGCAGCCGGGTTCCCCTGGAAACCGCCCTGGAAGCCACTCGCGATGCCACTGTTGTTGCCGCCATGACTCGCGTAGCCGCTGTGCCCTGATCCGCCGTGCGAGCTGCCATGACCATGGCCGATGCCATGGCCCATGCCACCCTGAATGATGCGATCGAAGCCGGTCGCGATGACCGTCACGCGAATCTCACCCATCATCGCCGGTTCGTGCACGGCACCGAAGATGATCTCGGCATCGTCGCCCACTGCATCGTGTACGATGTCGTTGATCTGATGCACTTCACCAAGGGTGAGATCTTCGCCACCCGTGATGTTCACCAGCACACCAGTGGCACCAGAGATCGACACGTTGTCGAGCAACGGCGATGCAATCGCCTGCTGTGCGGCTTCCATCGCGCGATTCTCACCGCGACCGATGCCGGTGCCCATGAGCGCCGAGCCGCCGTTCTGCATGACCGTGCGCACGTCGGCGAAGTCGACGTTCACCAAACCGGTTTCGCTGATGAGCACCGAGATGCCCTGCGTCGCATGCAGGAGCACTTCGTCGGCCTTCTTGAGTGACTCGTGGAACGGGATTCCCTTCCCCACCACCGCCAGCAGTCGTTCGTTCGGCACGATGATCATCGTGTCGACGTTCTTTCGCATCTCGTTGATGCCTTCTTCGGCCTGGCGCATCCGCTTGCGGCCTTCGAACAGGAACGGCCGAGTCACGATGCCGACCGTCAGTGCACCGGCCTCACGTGCGAGCTGACAGATGACGGGCGCGGCGCCGGTGCCGGTTCCACCGCCCATGCCGCAAGTGACGAACACGAGGTCTGCGCTGCCGAGCACGCGCTTGGTATCCTCGCGATTCTCCTCGATCGCCTGTCGGCCGATCTCCGGCCGTGCTCCTGCACCGAGACCACGGGTGAGCTTCTTGCCGATCTGGATCTTGACATCGGCCTTCGAGTTCATGAGGGCCTGTGCATCGGTGTTCACCGAGATGAACTCGACGCCTTCCAGATGCTCCTCGATCATGCGGTTGACGGCGTTGCCTCCGCCGCCTCCCACACCCACGACCTTCATGCGAGCGTTCTGCGGCTCACTCTCAGCGAACTCGAAGGGCATCCGGGGTAGGTCCATGCGGGCTTGGGCGGGGGCGCGGGGTGGACGGCGCAGCGTCTCGGTGGAACACCGGGCGCGCCAGTTCTTGAAAATCGATGCGGCTGCTTGCGCGAACTCCGCCATGACCGGCAGACCGCGCAACATTGAACTCGAACGCAGTCGGTCGTGCCTAGAATAAGCATTCGATCGGCCAGCGCAAGCCGTGAATGTTCACAGAGTTCGCTATGCTTCGAGACGAGGCTCCTGCCATTTCGTCAAACACACCTTTATCCACAAACAGCGGCGATTTGCAGCCGTGTGATATTGCATTGCCAGCGGATGGTGCAATGCCTAACGGTGGTCGACATCACACCGTCATGCCACTCGCCGCCCCGCATCGCTCCTGCTGCGATGCGCTCGCGCAACAGGACAAAAAAGAATTCTAGAAGAAGTCCTGTAACCAGGTCTTCACGCGAGTCGCGAGCTTGTCGACACCGGCTCCACCCATCGTGGTGCGACGTACTGTCACGCCGCCGAGCGCCACGCGATGCGCACCGTACAGTGCGAGCCCGGCGACCGTTGCGAAGCGGGGTTCACTCACGACCTCGACGAGACCACCAAGCTTCGACCCCGGCACCCCCACCCGAACACCAACGCCGAACACGTCGGCAGCGAGTTCGCTGATGCCTTCCAGTGCCGCGCCTCCACCCGTGAGCACGAGCCCTGCGTTCAGCCGGCCGTTGTAGCCAGCGGTCATGATCTCCCGCTGGATGCGATCGAAGATCTCGTCCATGCGCTGGTGAATGATGTGCGTCATCAACTCGCGGGAGAGATGACGCTCGCCATGCGTCGACGATGCGGGCACGGCAATCACCTGGTCAGGCGACACCAGCGGCTCGTACGCGCACCCGTAGGCTTCCTTCAGCTGCTCGGCATCGGCTTGCGTGATGCCGAGGCCCTGCACGAGGTCCCCAGTCACTGCATTGCCGCCGTAGGGCATGGTACCGAGATGCCGGATCTTTCCTTCGTGAAAGACCGCGAGATCCGTCGTGCCGGCACCCAGCTCCACCAGTGCGACGCCGAGTTCCTTCTCCTCCTCACTGAGTACGGCAAGGGCACTCGCGAGTGGCTCGAGTACGAGCTCGCGCGTCTTGTACCCCGCGCGATCGATGCTCTTGCGCAGGTTCATGGCGGGGGAGCTTCCGATGGTGACCAGATACATCTCGGTCTCCAACCGGGTGCCTATCATGCCGACCGGATCGCGAATGCCATCAGCCTTGTCGACGCGATATTCCTGCGGAATTGCGTGCAGCAATTCGCGATCCTGCGGAATCGCCATCGCGCGCGCAACCTCGTTCACTCGCTCCACATCGGCGCGCGAGATCTCGTGCCCGCTGATCGCCACCACGCCCGACGAGCACATTGCACGCACATGCTCGCCGGCGATGCCGACGTAAAGCGCCTCAGGCATGACACCCGCCACACGCCCCGCTTCCTCGACCGCCTTCCGGATCGAGCGCGTGGCCTCCTCGATATCCGAGACGACACCACGTCGCAGCCCCATCGTACGCGTACGCCCGACTCCGAGCACGCGCAATTGCGGGGCGCGTGGCAAGTCGCCGTACACCGCCGCGACCAGCGCGGTCGTATGGGCCGTGCCGATATCGAGGGCGGCGACAATTGGTTCCGTTGTCATGGCTGTCTGGCGATCACCTGGTCACGAAAGCGGAGGTCGAGTTCGGCCACGCGCAGATTATTCCGCGCGAGATCCGCTTCCACCGGTAATATGTCCCGAAACCGGCTCACGGTCACGTCGGGCGACGTGCGAACCGTCACTGGACCGCGCGGTGACCCGAGCAGCAACCGAAGTTCATCGGGGCCTGCCCGTTGCGCTTCGGAGATCCGTGCATACAGCAATGGCGCTTCCTGTCGCAGGCCGTCGAGCAGCCGGAGCATCGCGCTGTCACGAGACGTGACGATAGGGACGTCCATCGGACGCAGCACCAGATCGATCGGAAGTATTGCGCCGCTTGCGTCGACCGGACGCAGTTCTCCACGCGCCATCACCAGCGCGACGGGCTGCCGCTCGGCGATGTGTACGAGGATCGTGCCAGGCATACGGCGCTCGACGGCCGCTGCTGCCACGAGCGGATGCGCCGTGATCCGACTCTCGAGCGCCGGCAGCGATTGCCAGACCGACTGCGTGGTATCGACGGCGAGTGCCCGCACGAGATCGACGGCCCGTGCGTATCGCAAGCCCTCGAATTCCACGCGGCGCACGTGAAAGAAGTCGAGTTGCGCGAGCGCGCGCGGCCCCCACCACGGGCTGCCGACGACCAGCATGGCGAGCAACACCACGCTTGCAATTCGCAACAGTCGTTGCCCGCGGGTACGAGGCGCCGATGGCGTGCGGCCCTGGTCCGTGGCCGGATCGCGGGCGACCCCCGCCGTCACCGGGCGAGCGCCGCGAGCAGCTCGGGACCGGTGCGCGTGATATCGCCCGCGCCCATCGTCACGACTACATCGTCCGCTTCGAGTTCCGTGACCAGCGCGGCGACGGCTTCCGTACGCGGCCCGCGCCAGCGGAGCACATCGGAGGAGAGACCGTCGCCGATCAATCCCGACGACACACCGGGCATCGCCTCTTCGCGCGCGCCGTAGATGTCGCACAGGAACACGCGGTCGGCCGTGCTCAGTGCCGCGGCGAACTCGCGGTGCAGGTCACGCGTGCGGGAGTAGAGATGCGGCTGGAACACCACCACCAACCGGCGAGAGGGAAACGCATTCCGCGCAGCCGCGATCGTCGCGCGCACCTCGGTAGGATGATGCGCGTAGTCGTCCACGACCGCGATGTCGGCGACGCTTCCGAGCCGCTGGAATCGTCGCTCCACGCCGCGGAAGGATGCGAGCCCCGGGGCCATGCCATCGACCGTGCACCCCAGCGCGATTCCGCTCGCCAACGCGGCCAACGCGTTGCGCACGTTGTGCACGCCGGGTACCGCAAGCGAGATCTCTCCCAGCTGCTCGCGGTCGAATTCCACGGTGAACCGCGCCCCCTCGCTATTCAGCACCAGATCCCGCGCGAACAGTCGCGCGTCGGCGCTTCCGGCCGACGGCGCTGACCCGGGCCCGGTCGCGGAGTACGCAATCGTTTCGTGCGACGACGATACCCGCAGCGTCATCGCCCCTTCATCATCCGCGCACCGTACCACCACGCGCGCCGGGGACAGGTATTGCTCGAACGCACGCGTGATGTCGTCGAGATCGCGATAGATGTCGAGATGGTCGGCTTCGACATTGAGTACGATTGCCACTGTTGGCTGGAGCGCGAGGAACGAACGATCGTATTCATCAGCCTCGACGACGTAGGTGTCGCCACCGAGCCGGAGACCGCCACCCCACACACCGACACGTCCACCAACGACGCCGGTCGGATTCACGCCAGCAACGGCCAGCGCCTCCGTGGTCATGACGGTCGTCGTGGTCTTGCCATGCGTGCCGGCAACTCCGACCAAGGTTCCTCCACTCACTGCCTCGGCGAGTGCCTCGGCGCGACGCACGAGCGGAATACCCTGACGACGTGCCGCTTCCATCTCGGGATGGGTTGCGGGAATGGCCGACGAGTACACGAGGGCGCGCGCACGTGCGACGAGCGCGGCATCGTGCGGGGACACCGCGACTCCCAGACGTGTGAGGTCCGGCGCACCGTCCGGGTTCGCATCCGTGCCCTGCACCGCGACACCGCGGCGCAACAGCAGTTCGGCGAGCGCGCTCATGCCTGCTCCCGCGATTCCGACAAAGTGCACCGGGCGGGGATCCCGCCCGCCAACCAGTCCTGGAACGTGCGTCATGTGAGAGCCAATATGCCGGATTACGGAGGGCCCCTCAACGGGGCGGAAGGAGTCGCAACAGTTCGCGCGCGATATCTGCCGCCGCCGATGGTCGCGCTCGGCGCATCGCCGCCGCACGCATCGACTCGAGTGCCGTGGGCATGCGCATGAACTCGCGCACCGCTGCATCGAGCGACACGGCGGAGAGTTCGGACTGCGGCAGGTGCACGGCGGCGCCAGCTGCAGCGGTCGCGCGCGCGTTGTGTGTCTGATGATCCTGCGCCGCAGTGGGCAGCGGGACGAGCACTGACGGAATCTGCCATGCACAGAGCTCGGCGATCGTCATCGCTCCTGCCCGTGTCACCGCTACATCCGCCGCCGCATACGCGTCGGCAATCGGCGCGAGGTATGGGCGCACGCGCACCAGTCGTGACTCTCGATCGAGATATGCTGCGGCCGTGGCGCGGCCGGTTGCCCAGATCAACGCGACGCCGTGCGGCAGGCCACGTGCGCACCAGGCGGCAACTGCGTCGTTCAGCGCGCGTGCGCCCTGGCTTCCGCCGGTGACCAGCACGACGAAGGCATCCCCCGGCAGGTCCCAGAGCGCCCTGGCCGCCGCACGATCGGGCCGCGAAGTCGGTGGTGGCTCTATGGGGCAACCGAGCGGCAACATGGGTATGCCCGCTCGCGGGCGCAATCGTGATGCCGCTTCCGGAAACCCGAGATAGATCGCATTCGCACTACGCGAGAATACACGCGTGGTCAGACCGGGATGGCTGTCCGGCTCGTGCAATGCTGTGCGAATACCGTGTGCCCTGGCCCAGGCGAGCGCCATACCGGCCGCATAGCCGCCGGTGCCGACCGTCGCGAGTGGACGTCGTTCGCGCGCGATGGCATTCAGTGCGCGAAATGCGGAGAGGCTGCCTGCCAGCGTGCGCCAGTTGTTCCACGGCGTTTGCCGATAGAGCGGGTGCAGGTCGAGCAACGCGTGCGCGAACTCTGTCGTCGGAAGAATGTCACGCTCGATACCGCGCTTGGCGCCGATGAAATACGGCTCGATGTCCGGCGACTGGCGCACGAGCGCGCGGGCAATGGCGAGGCCCGGATACA
>DASQZA010000343.1:0-1611 GCA_035638935.1 Gemmatimonas sp.
CATGCCGCTCGACGAGAGCATCCTCGACTTCACCAACCGTTGGTACTCCTTGGTTCTGGACAGTGCACAACAGTTGTCGGTGACTCCTGCCATCACAATCCGCATCGCCAATGCGCCGGTCTTCCTGCTCACAAAGTGGGATGCGTTCGGGCATCGCGGAGCGGACGATCCATACGGAAGTCACGACCTGGAGGACATCGTCATGCTCGTGGCTGGGCGACCGGAGCTTTCCCATGAGGTACTGGAGCTTCCGCTGGACGCACGTCGATTTCTGGTGAACGCGCTCCGCGATGCGCTCGGAAGCGAATGGTTTCTTGACGTCGTCGAAGGGGCGCTTCCCGACGCACGGACGCTTCCGGGACTGGTGGGTCTAGTACACGGTCGATTCACCACCATGCTCACGCAATTGACGATGAAGGATGACACGCAATGACGCTCCATCGCGAAATCAGCTTCGAAACCGAAATCTGCGACCACCTCGCCGCAAACGGCTGGTGCTACGCCGACGGCGACGCTGCACGCTACGACCGCGCCCGCGCAGTCTACCCAGCCGACATCATCGCGTGGGTACAAGCCACGCAGCCGCAAGCGTGGGACGCGCTCACCAAGAGCCACGGCGCCAAGGCCGCAGACACGCTGCTCGATCGCGTGCGTGCGCAGCTCGATCAGCGCGGCACACTCGATGTGCTCCGCACCGGCGTCGAACTGCTCGGCCTCAAGTCGAAGCTCTCGCTCGCGGTCTTCAAGCCGGCGTTCGGGCTCAATGCAGATATCCTCGCACGCTACAGCGCGAACCTGCTGCGCGTGGTGCGTCAGGTGCGCTACTCGCGGTACAACGAGAATGCGATCGATCTGGTGCTGTTCCTCAATGGCATCCCGGTCGCGACGGTGGAGCTCAAGACGGACTTCACGCAGCGCGTCGAAGACGCGATCGACCAGTATCGCTTCGACCGCATGCCGCAGCCGAAAGGGCAGGAGCCCGAGCCGCTGCTGAGCTTCCCCTCCGGTGCACTGGTGCACTTCGCGGTGAGCAACAGCGAAACCCACATGACGACACGCCTCGCCGGGCCTGCGACGACGTTCTTGCCCTTCAACAAGGGTGACAGCGGCGGCAAAGGGAACCCGCTCAACCCGCGTGGCCATCGCACTGCGTACCTCTGGGAGGAGGTGTGGGCGCGCGAAAGCTGGCTCGAGATACTCGGCCGCTACCTCGTCCCGGTGCGCGACGCAAAGAAGCAGCTGACATCGGTGCTCTTTCCGCGCTATCACCAGCTCGACGTCACGCGGCGATTGCAGGTGGCGGTGCTCGCCGATGGTCCGGGCACGAAATACCTCGTGCAGCACAGTGCCGGTTCAGGCAAGACGAACTCCATCGCGTGGACCGCGCACTTTCTGTCGGAGTTGCACGATGCCGACAGCAAGAAGGTCTTTCACACGGTTGTGGTCGTCTCTGACCGCAACGTCATCGATGGGCAGCTGCAGGATGCCATCTTTGCATTCGAGCGGCGCGCGGGTGTTGTCGCCACGATCAAGGGCGAGGGCAAGCCGAAGAGTGAACAGCTTGCCGAGGCGCTGCAGGGGGACAAGAAGATCGTGGTGTGCACGATTCAG
>DASQZA010000344.1:0-4246 GCA_035638935.1 Gemmatimonas sp.
GTCACCCTGCTGGGGGAATCGTCGAACTATTGGCCGACACTGCGTGAAATGGTACTTGGCGGCAAGGTCGCGGGGCCAATGGTGCACGACGCTCGCATCGCCGCGCTCTGCGTGAGCCACGGCGTTGCCGAACTGTGGAGCGCGGATCGCGACTTCAGTCGGTTCGCCACGCTGACCGTGCGCAATCCGCTGGTGCGGGCGACGTGAACAACGAAGCAGCTCGACACGTAGCAGTTCAGTCGATCCTCACCACGACACTCCCACGCTTCCTCGCGCTATCGACGCGCGCATGAGCGAGGGCAATGTCGCTGAACGGAAGGCAGCAATCGATGAGCGGTGCGAATCGCCCGTCCGACGTCATCTTCACTATCGTGTGGAGATCATCGACCCGTTCGGCTGCCGGACCAGCAATGACGCGATGGCCGGTCGTCAGCGTAACCCAGGGTGCACGCAGCAATTCCGGGAGCGTCGCCAGCACCAGCAGTAGCCGCCCATTCTTGGAAAGGGCATTCCGGGCACGCGCGTACGGCGCGGTTCCGACCGTATCGACGATCACGTCGTAGCGACGGCCTTCCGCCGCGAAGTCGATGGCGTTGTAGTCGATCACGCGAGCCGCGCCAAGTTGCGACATGGTATCGGCGTTGGCAGCGCTGCACACCGCCGTCACCTCGGCGCCCGCAGCGACCGCTACTTGCACCATCGTCGAGCCGACCGTGCCCGAAGCACCGTTGATGAGGACCGTGTCACGCGCAACCAACTTTGCGCGCCTGAAAAAGTCGAGCGCCGTCGTGCCGCCGAATGCCAGTGCGGCGGCGACTTCGTAGGTCAACTGTGGAGGCTTGTGCACGAGCGCGCCCGTTTCCGACAGGCAACAGAACTCGGCGTGCGCGCCGAATCTGGCGCCGGTGAAGCCGATCACGGCGTCGCCCGGTGAGAAGCGTCGCACTGCACTGCCGATCGCGACGCCGTCGCCCGAGAACTCACTCCCGAGGATCGGGCGACGCGGCGCCTTGAAACCGAATGCAAGGCGCCCAAGCATTCCGAAACCACGCGGCATGCAGAGGCTCCGCACGCGCCAATCCGCTGACGACACCGTGGTCGCCCGCACGCGAATCAGCGCCTCGTTCGGTCCGGGGGTAGGCATGGGAATGTCTTCGACCGCTACGACATCGGGTGGTCCGTATCGCCGGTACACAGCTGCCCTCATGGTTTCCTTTTGCGGACGAGCGGCGTCGAGACACCGAGTTGAAACGCAAGCAGGTCGGCCCTGGAGCGCTTCACGTCGAACGCGAGCGTGCCGTCGTCATGGTCGGTGACACCGCCCTTGATGAGATAGTTGCGACGACCGTGTCCCTGGTATGACACGCCGAGATCGACCGAGACACCCGAGTGCACCAGCATCGAAACGCCCGCGCCGGTGCTCCAGGCAAAATTCCCGTCGCCGAAGTTCTCGTCTGCGGCGATGAAGTCCGGCAGGAGGCCGCCGCCAAGCCCGGAGACGGTCGAGAAACGACTCAAGCTCACGAGGCCGTGCCCGTACGTCCGAAAGCGTCCGCGCTGCAAGGAGATTTCCGGGCCAACACCAAGGGAGAGAATGCCGTTCACCGTGCTGACAGTCGCGGCCACGCGACAGCCCGGTGTGGCAGCGACACACGTGCGCTGACTTTCGTGTCCATAGTTGAGGTATCCACCCTGGAGCCGAAGCGAGAAGAATCCGTACTGGTCGAGCCGCACGCTGAGGTGTGCACTGGCGCCCCCCGCCTGCCCGACGTTCCGGTGGAAATCTCCGGTCGGTCGCCCCAGCTCGGCGGCAACGCCTGCGCGCCAGCGTGGGATGGCGGGCGAAATGCTGTCGACACCGACCGACAGCGCTTCCTGAGCCGCGGCGGGCACGGCGGAGCAGACCACGGCTGAAAGTACAAGAGCAAGCACACGCATGGAACGCATTCTCGGACTGGAGGTGAAAGACATACAGTGTAAGCAATAGCTTACACTGTATGTGCTTCGATCCGCAATGGGTGCGCCTTGCCGCGCGCCGTCGGCCAGCCTAGTCTCCCGCGCATGCCACAACCTCGACGATCGCCGCTGACGCGGGAGCGCGTGCTGCGGGCCGCCGTTCGGCTCGCAGACAAACACGGACTCGACGCGCTGTCCATGCGCCGGCTTGCCGCAAGCCTCAAGGTCGAGGCGATGTCGCTCTACAATCACGTCACCAACAAGGACGATGTCCTCGATGGGATGGTAGATCAGATCGTCGGTGAGATCACGCGACCCACACCCGGTGGTGCCTGGAAGGCCGAGATGCGGGTCCGCGCCACGTCCGCACGCGACGTCATGCTGGCGCATCCCTGGGCCGCGATGCTGGTGGTGTCACGGATCAGTGTCGGACCGAACATGTTGGGCTATATCGACGCGACACTCGGCACGCTCCGCGAAGCGGGATTCACATGGGCCGAGACCGATCGCGCCTGGAATGCCATCGACTGCTACATCTACGGCTACACCTTGCAGCTGCAGAACTTTCCCATCGATCCTGCCGAATACGCATCGGCGGCTGCCGAGTACCTGCCCATGCTCCCGGCCGATCAATATCCCTATATGCACGACCTGAGCTCCCGTGTTGCGAACGGCACGCACGACGGTACGCATGATTTCTCGTTCGGGCTCGAGCTGATTCTCGACGCGCTGGAGCGCATGGTCGCGAGTCGGGGCGGCGGCTCGCAGTAATTCACGCGAGCTGCTTCACCGCCAGAGCGCGAGCGGCAGCAATCCCCAGAGCGCCAGCACGATGCACCACTGCAGCGCACCAACCAGGGCCACGCGGTCGGGCCAATGCCAACGCGACGCCGAAGGTGTTCGCATTTCTGCCGCCAGCGAAACCGCGATCGCGAGCGGTAATGCGCCAGTGAGAATGGCGATCGACAGGTTGGCGATCGTGGGATCACCGATCGCGAGAAACGGCTGGGTCAGAAACAGCAGCGGGGCGAGCGCGAGCGGAGCGAGCACCGCAGTCGTCCAGCGCAGCGACTCGTCACGCAGAGCGCCGCGGCGCCAGGCCCGCACGGTGCGCGCGCTGCCCGCCAGCAGCAGATACAGCAGTGCGACCACGCCGCACACCGCGCTCATCGCCAGCGCGAGTACACGTGTCCTGGAGACCTGCTCGAACGTGCGCTGCCCATCCGTCACCAGCGGTACGCCATCAGCGGACCGGCTCACGACATGCGTGGCCGCACGCCGATCGTCGGGCCGGAGCAACGCACCTCCCAGCGGGCGCAGCGCACGCGCAGCACCTTGCACCGGACGCAGAACCAGCGCCGTGTCTTCCCACGCGATACGCGTGATGCCCGCGACTTCATCGAGGTAGGCGAACTGCTCGAAGCGATTGGGGCGAATCGCATACCAACCGTTCCACGCAGCGAGGTTCACCGCAGCTGACGCCGGGCGGACCGTGGGAGTCGCGGGCACGCCGAGCGCACCGGCGACCAGCGAATCGACCCGATTGAAGTTTGCGTTCTCCGGATCGGTGTTGAACGAGATGAAGAATGCCGACTGGTGCTCCGGATACAGGCAGAGGATCGCGCGGAATGTGCCCATGTTACCGAGATGGCAGTTGCCCGTGATGCCCCACCGCTCTCGGCGCACGAGACCAAGCCCGTAGCCGGGTCTCAAGCCAGCACGCACCGCCTCGGTGGTAGTGGGCACAGCAATCGCGCGCAGCAGTGCAGCGTCGACGATCTGCTGACCACCCACGACGCCGTCGCTCATGAGGAAGCGCGCAAACGTCGCCATGTCCTGTGCGGTGGTCGCGAACTGCGTCGTCGGGCGCAGGGGAATTGCGTACGACGGATTGGGCGTCACGCCGTCGAAGTAGCCCATGGCCATGCCGGTATCGGCTTGCGCACCGACCTGTGACACGAACTCGAAGGTGCTGCGACGCATGTCGAGCGGTGCGAGCAGTTCGCGATCGAGCCAGCGTTCGTATCGTTCGCCCGTGACCTGTTCGATCAGCATGGCCGCGAGCAGATACCCGGTGTTCGAGTACGAGAAGCGCGCGCCCGGCCGATAGCGAAGCCGGAGTGTCTGGCCATCGTGCACGAGGCCGGAGCGCAGGGACGCGTTGGGCTCGCCCCGGATGGTGAACACCTGCCACATGCGGGCATCATCGAGTCCACTCGTATGGTCGAGCAGGTGTCGTACGCGGAGCGGCTCCTGCGCCGCCCACGGATTCTCCAGCGGTAGATCGGGG
>DASQZA010000345.1:0-3645 GCA_035638935.1 Gemmatimonas sp.
GCCCATCGCGGGCACTGCGCACACCCCGCGCGGCCATCGGCATCGACGGTGACGCACTGCTGCGCGCCGTTTCGGTTTCAATACAACCTCCCACCAGTGCCCAGCCATGACCACCCGGATGCTCGTCGATGCCCCCGCCAACACCTCGACCTTCACGTACGAGACTCTCGCGTATCTGGACGCCTACGACGCCGTGCTCGACTGCGACTACGCGTTCGTCGCGTACAAGGAGACCGAGGAGAACGGAACATGGCGCGTGCGGATCCGCTCGTCGCAAACGGCGGGTGGTGTGTTCGAGCCTGACGCGATGCGGCTGCAGTCACGCTCCGCGGGTGCACACGGCAAGCCGTACTTCGTGTGGGGCTACTCGTTCGAACCGTCCGAAGTGGATCCCCGGCAGATCGAGTTCCGGGTGCACGTGCAAGACGGCGCGCCCACCGCGATCGAGATCCTCGCGCGTCTCCGGAAGGCGGACGGTACCGCCGACGCACCGAAGTCGGTGACATTCGCATGGCCAGGCGCGACGCCGTGATCAGTTGCTCGCTTCGCACGGAGAGGCACGTGATGGATGTATGGACGCCGGCCGGTGCCGCCGTGCTGCTCGGGCTGGGAATGGGAATCGTGATCGGGTGCCGAGCACCAGCATCGCTTACCGATGCGAACACCCTCTCGCTCGCGAACGGTGTACTCGCTGAACGCACCGTGCCGATTGCAACGCCCGGTGCGGTGACGCGCGCGGGAACGTGGCGCGTATTCGCCAGTGGGGGTGGGTCCGACACGCTGTACCTGCTGCAGCAGGTGGCGGCCATTCGCCTCCCGGATGGGCCCATCGAGCTGACCGATACGGTGGCCTACGTGCGACATGATGGCCGCGGGTGGATGCAACCCACGCCCGCACCCGCGCCCGCGCTCGGCGGCCGCAATGCGACCCTGCCCCCGCCGCTGCTCGCTGCGCTGCACGCGGATTTCACCGACGTCGAGACGTCATACTTCTACCGCGTCGGCACGATCGACCTCCGTTCGATGGCAAACGACACTCTCCAGCTCCAACGGACCGTTCGTGCGATGCTGCGCACCCTCGAGCAGGATGCGGTGCGGCTGCGCAAGGCCGGCTTCATCTCGGCGGATGCCGCACCATGACCGCGCCCGGGAGTAGCGCCAGGTTCGCGGGTGCGCAGCGCGCGCTCCTCGCCGCTGGCCTCGTGATCCTCACCACCATCGGCGGGTGCGCGAACATGTTCGGATTCTCCAGCAGCGCGACGTTCTCGCCGGACGGGTTGGCCTCGTACGAGCTGCCGGACGGCTGGAACGAGCGCGAGATCGTGCGCACGGGGACCTACGCACTTGTGGAATACAGCAAGACGCAGGCACGCTGGTTCGGCGCGGGCGACCCACTCGAAGTGCACGCATGGGTCATCATTGCGCGCGCCGACGCCGACGAAGCCGCGATGCAGGCGGCGATGACGGATGGCGTGCGCCGCGTACAGGGCAGAACCCAGGAGTTCCCCGAGTTCGGCAGCATGAAGGATGGCGATCGCGAGACGTGGATCCACGAAGGAAGTTATCAGATCCACTCGTTGCACAAGCCGCAGCAGGTGACGTTCGTGCGCTCCATCGACCGCGTGCGGCGAGCCGGCATCGTGGCGCGCGTGTACACGGGCAAGATTTCGCACGAGCGGCTGCAGAAGATCACGCGCACGTTCTACTCGTCGCTCAAGATCACTGAGAAGCGCACGACATACTTCAGCGAGATCGCGAACTGGTCGGCGATCCGCGCTGCGCGAATCAAGAAGGAGCGCGCCGACATCGATGCAGCCCTGCAGGCTGAAGGCCTCCCGCCCGCGCAGTTCGACACGACGGTCGTGCACGGTGGATGGGTGTATTCGCTTTTCGAGCGTGACTTCGTGATCGGTCGTGTGCTCGGGTCCCGGACCATGGCGACGCCGGGCTATGGCGCGCGCGGCGAGCTGTCGTGGTTGCGCTACCAGGGGAGCGAATGGGAGTCGTGGCGGCCGTCGAAGGCGAGCAAGCCGAAGCGCGGCGCACCCTACGTCGTGAGCGACGATGCGCTGGCCCGGTGGGCACCGGTGTTCGCCCCGGAGCTCGACCGTTCGAAAGCATGGTTCTTTGCGGTGAAGGCTTGCCGCCTCACGGAGGAAGACTGGGAGGAGCCGCGCCCGCCTTCGGCGTGCGCACTCGCAGAATGGTTTCCGCAGGCGAAGCGGATCGAGAGCGAGTTCAAGGTGGGCGCGCTGTTCGTCGAGTAGCCCGCTGGCTATGCGTGTACGCTCGTGGTACTGTCACGCGACAGACCACGCTGCGCACACCGCGGTCACCTCTGCAACCGCGTACTCATGGAGAACGTATGTCCCGGTCGCTCGTTTCCCTTCGTGCCGCTGCTCTCCCGTTCCGTCGCCCCGCGCTTGTCGTGACAGGCGTGATGCTCGGCACGGCACTCGCTGCATGCGGCGGGAGCGACACGCCCAAAGCGGATTCCGCAGGCCCCCCCGCGGGATCGAGTACGGGTCCGGGTACCACTGCCGGTGCGGCACCGGGATTGTCCTCGTACACCACGGTGCCGCTCACGATGGACACGACCGCGCTCACCCCGAAGGAGCGCCAGATGCTGCCGCTGCTGATCGAGGCGGCGCGTGCGATGGACCCGATCTACTGGCAGCAGGCGTATGGTTCGCGCGATTCCCTGCTTACGCGGGTGAGTGACCCGGAGATTCGCCGCTTCATCGACATCAACTACGGGCCCTACGACCGACTCGCCGACTACGCGCCGTTCGTGACGGAGACTGGGCCTCGGCCCAAAGGTGCGAACCTGTATCCGGCCGACATCACGAAGGCGGAGTTCGAGGCAGCGCTCGCAGCAGCGTCACAGGCGCGGGCCGATTCGCTCAAGAGCCTCTACACGCTCGTGCGCCGCGCTCCGGATCGTTCGCTCACTGCCGTGCCGTATCATGTCGCGTTCGGAGAGCACAATACGGTCGCGGCGGCCAAGTTGCGCGAGGCAGCAACGCTCGCCGAGGACCCGGGGCTGAAGAAGTATCTCGAGCTGCGCGCGAGTGCACTGCTCAACGACAAGTACCAGCCGAGCGATCTGGCGTGGATGGACATGAAGAACAACACGCTCGACATCGTGATCGGCCCGATCGAGACGTACGAAGATGAACTGTACGGCTACAAGGCCGCGAACGAGGCGTACGTCCTGATCAAGGACAAGGGGTGGAGCCGGCGGCTGTCACGCTATGCCGCGATGCTGCCGTCGCTGCAGCAGGGCATACCGGTCGCGGCGCAGTACAAGCGCGAGAGGCCGGGCACCGACTCCGACCTCAATGCATACGACGCAGTGTTCTATGCCGGCCAGGCAAACACGGGCGCCAAGACGATCGCTATCAACCTGCCGAACGACGAAGAGGTGCAACTCAAGAAGGGCACGCGCCGGTTGCAGCTCAAGAACGTGATGCAGGCGAAGTTCGACAAGATCCTGATGCCGATCGCGACAGAACTGCTCGACGCGGATCAGCTCGCGCTGCTGCGCTTCGATTCGTTCTTCGAGAACACGATGTTCCATGAAGTCGCGCACGGCCTTGGCATCAAGAACACGATTAACGGCAAGGGCGCGGTACGCACCGCGCT
>DASQZA010000346.1:0-15761 GCA_035638935.1 Gemmatimonas sp.
CCCGGCCGCACCCCTCGCGCCGGGCTTGGGCGTCCAGCGCTCCCACAGCGCCGCGAATACGAACGGTTCACCGTCCTCGAGTGCAATGCACCATGGCTGCTTGATCTTCTGCCCCTCGATGACTTGCCACTCGAAGAAGAACTCGGCGGGCATCAACCCGCGCCGCGACCTGAATGCAGATCGGAACGACGGCTTCTCCGCGACCGTGTCCCCACGCGCATTGCACAGCCTGTTGCCGATGCTCGGGTCGTCCGCCCACGAGGGCACGAGCCCCCACCTCGCCATCGTCGCCTGTCGTCCGCCGTCCTCGAACACCAGCGGCACCGACTGCATCGGCCCGATGTTGAATCGCGGTACCGAGGGCGGCAGCGCGGCCCCCAGCGGGAGCTCGCTCAGGCGAGCAGGATTGCCGAAGCCATATCGTCCACACATATGAGGGATGATGGCTAGGCGGCCGGTGGCCGCAAGCCATCATCCCAGACGCCAGGCGCCAGGCGACAGGCGCCAGAGGGTACGAACCCGGGCGTCTGGGCCGATCTCCAAGTCGATCGCACACTGGCGTCTGACGCCTGGCGTCTGGCGTCCAAGTTAAGAGCTTGCCCCATCCCCTCGCCTCAGCAATATTTCGAGGCTACACATAACCCACGGCCCGTTCTTCGGTTGCCGTGATGGTCCCTCCTCCTGCGGAACGGCACTGCGGGGGGCATTCCCGTCCGTAAAAAGGACACGTCCATAGGGAGGATTGCCGAGTGGCAAAGCTCAAGATTCGTCGTAACCCGACGCGCCGGTACGAGGCCGTCTACATCTTCGACTCCGCGCTCGAAGATGCCGCAATTGCCGAGAAGCTCGAGAAGCTTCAGGGCCTGCTGGCGCTGGCCGAGCCGGCCGAGATCGAGCACTGGGGCCGCCGCGCCCTTGCATACAAGATCGGCCGTCACGAGAACGGCTACTACATCATTGCCAAGTTCACCATCGAGCCGAAGGTGCTCCCGGAGTTCGAGCGCGCGCTCAAGCTCGACGAGAGCGTGGTCCGGTACCTGGTGACCCTGTACGAGCATGAACTCGGCGCCCCGGTGCTGAGCGAAGAGGAAATGGCGCTGCGCCGTCGCAGCGATGACGACGACGACGACGAGGAGTAGACGATGCGCCGACAGAAGAAGCCCTGCCCGATCACCGAAGCAGGCATCCGTTTCGTGGACTACAAGGATGATCGCCTCCTTGCCCGTTTCATCACCGACTATGGCAAGATCCTGCCGAGCCGCCTGAGCGGCGTCGATGCGCGTCACCAGCGTCAGCTTTCGCGGGCCGTCAAGAAGGCGCGTTTCCTTGCGCTGCTGCCGTACGTGAAAGGACAGACAGGCTGAGCATGACTGGAGCAGTCGCGCCGGAGACGATCGCGACTGCTCCGCAGGAGCGGGGATGGCGGTGGTTCGTCGTCGCGCTGGTCCTGATGGTGGTCGTGACGGCGGCGCCGGGATGGCCGTCGGCGCTCGCACTCGTTGCCGGTGCGGTGCGGCTGCTGCTGCCGATCGAACAGTTCGCGCTGCTCGTGGTGGTGGCAATCGCCGCCTCTTCGGTTGTCGGGTGGTGGGCGGGCGGGCGGGCGCTTCCGGCATTGGCCTGGCTGATCGGCGCCGGGTGGGTCGTGTGGAAGATGCCGCTGCCGGCCGACGGGTATGGCGCGCTGGTCCGAGGCTGGTCGGTTTCCCTCGCGGCGGCGTTCGGCATCGTCTGCCTGGTCACGCGCTCCCGTCCACTGCTGGGCCGTGCGCTCGCCGCTGTCGCGATTGCGGGGGGCATTACCCTGCTCGCGTTGACGGGAGGGCCGTCGTCTGGTGGGACCTTCGACGGTGCGCGTCGCATGATGAGCGCCGAGTATGCCCGACGGACGAACGAGTCGGCGGCCTCCTGGCAGCGTCGTACGGAGTCGGACGTCTGGCAGCGGTTTTCGCGCGGGATGCCTGACGCGGCAGGTCGTGCCGAACGGATGGCCGGCTCGCTCGGGGATGTAGGTGAGGGTGGTACGCCCCGGTCGTTGCTGTTGCTGTCACCGGCACTGCTGGGGCTCGAATCCCTGCTGGCGCTTGCTCTGGGTTGGGCGGCCTACCACCGCTTGTCCCGCGTGCGCATCGGGCCTCCGCTCGGTGCCCTGCGCGAACTGCGGTTCAACGACCAGCTGGTGTGGGGTCTGGTGGTCGGCACGACCGTACTGCTGCTTCCGACGCTCGCCGACTGGCGTGGGCTCGGGGCGAACATGGTCTGTTTTTTCGGTACGCTCTACGCGCTTCGCGGCGCTGGCGTGCTGACGTGGTGGATCCCGGATCGGCTCGCCGTCGTGGCGCTGCTGGCCCTGGTGATTCTGGTTCCGCTCCTCGGTCCGATCATCCTGCTCGGCGTCCTGCTGGCAGTCACGTTCGCGCTGGGGCTGGGTGATACATGGCGCGACTTTCGTGCTGGCCTTCCGCGCCGGCCCACGTCGCTCCCCTAACAACAGCACGGAGTTCCCATGGAAGTCATTCTTCGCAGCGCCATCGACAAGCTCGGGCACCCAGGTGACGTCGTCACCGTGTCGTCCGGTTATGCTCGCAACTTTCTGCTCCCGCGTGGCTTTGCCTTTGCTGCCACCGATGGCAACAAGAAGCGCATCGCACAGGAGAAGAGCCGGCTCGAGGCGGCCGAGAGCGAGCGGCGTGAAGCGGCCGAACTGATCGCCGAGAAGCTTGGTGAGGTGTCGGTGACGTTCGCGGCGCGCGTCGGTGAGGAGGGCAAGCTGTTCGGCTCCGTCACGACCGCCGACATCGCGCACCAGCTCGAGGCCCAGGGCTACAAGATCGAGAAGCGTCAGATCGAGCTCAATGAGCCGATCAAGGCGCTCGGTGTATACCGCGTCGGCGTTCGCCTGCATGCGGACGTGAAGCCCGAGATCAAGGTCTGGATCATCAAGCAGTAGTCGCAATGGGATGGCGAATTCGTCATTCCTGATGGACCGACGCAAAACGGGGCACCTCTCGCGAGGCTGCCCCGTTTCGCATATGTGAGCCCCCTCACCAGGGCACTACGGAACGTGCCGGAATTGCTACTGGCCCTCTGTGTGGTTCGGCATGAACTTCGCGCGAGCCAAACGGTACTACCTCGATCCTCCCGAAGGACGCCCGAATTCCGGGCCGACTTCCCTCCCGACCGGTGGGCCGGGGCCGCATTCCACGTTTCCCATTGATGGCTGCAGACCGCTCCGCACACCCGGGTGAGAACATCGCCCTTCGCGCCGCCGACCTGGCGAGCGAACTCAAGGCAACCGACATCGTCGTGCTGGATCTCCGCGGAGTGACGGACATGACCGACTTCTTTGTTATCGCCAGTGGGACCTCCGACACGCATGTGCGCGCGGTCGCGGAGCACGTGCAGGCAGGGCTCAAGGACGCTGGCGTGTCTACCAACATGACGGAAGGTCTCACGCAGGGCCGATGGGCTCTGCTCGACTATCACGACTGCGTGGTGCACGTGTTTCACCCGACGTTGCGGCAGTTCTACCAGCTCGAACGGCTGTGGGGCGATGCGAAGCCGGTCAAACTCGGAGCGGTCATGGGAGGAGCGCGGTAAATGATCAGGTCAGGGCGGTTCGCGCGATGGAGCGCGGCCGTGGGCATGGCGCTCGTGGCGGGAGGGACTGTTGCCGCTGCTCCGCTGTCGGCCCAGGGCTACTTCGGGCAGAATCAGGTGCAGTACGACCGGCTCCGGTGGCGGGTGATCGAGACGGAGCACTTTCTCGTGCACTACTACCCCGAGATCGCCGAGGTCGCGCCGGATGCGGCGCGCATGGCGGAGCGCTCGTACGCGCGCCTCTCCAGGCTCATGGCGCACCAGTTCCGCGAGAAGAAACCGATCCTCATCTTCGGCTCCTCCGGCGACTTCGCGCAGAGCAACGTATTCGGCGACCTCGGTGAAGGGACCGGCGGCGTGACCGATCCGCTGCGCCAGCGCATGGCGCAGTTCTTCACCGGCGACTGGGGCAGCTTCGAGCACGTGCTGCAGCACGAAATGGTGCACGTGTTCCAGTTCGACATCTTCTCGCGCGGACGTGCGGGCAGCGGATTGCAGAACCTGGCGATGGTCAATCCACCGCTCTGGTACATGGAAGGGCTCGCGGAATATTTCTCCATCGGCGAGAAGCACCCGTGGACGGACGCGTGGGTGCGCGACGGTGTGGTGAACGGCACGCTGCCGTCCATCCGCCAGATGACCGAACGCCCCGACAAGTATTTCCCGTACCGCTTCGGTCTCTCGGTGTGGCAGTACGTCGGCCAGCGCTGGGGTGACGAGTCGATCGGCGAGATCATGAACGCCGTGCCGAGCCTCGGCATCGATCGCGCGTTCCGTCGCGAGATCGGCCTCACGCTCGACGAGTTGAGCGAGGAGTGGAAGGCGTCGATGTCGGCGAAGTACCTGCCGGTGATCGCCACGCTCGATCGTCCGCGCAGCTTCTCCGAGCCGTTGCTGTCGCAGCGCCGCTCCGGCAGCATCGCGAGCCTCTTCGTGGCGCCCGCACTGTCGAATGACGGCAAACTGATCTCGTACATCGCGTACGGCTCGTTGCTGCGCGGCGAAGTGTTCCCCGATCTCTATCTTGCGAATGCGGAGACCGGGAAGCGCATCGCGCGGCTCGTGAAGTCGAGCACGAATCCCGACTTCGAGCAGCTTCGGTTCATCTATTCGCAGCCGGCGTTCTCGCTCGACGGCACGCACCTCGCCTTCACCGGACAGAGTGGCGGCCGCGACGTGTTGTACGTCATGGACCTGAAGTCGCGGAAAGTCATCAAGAAGTTCGACTTTCAGCTGGATCAGGTGCTGAGCCCAAGCTTCTCGCCGGATGGCCGCCGGATCGTGTTCAGCGGCATGAAGCACGGCATGAGTGACCTGTACGTGGCGTCCCTCGATGCGCCCGGCTACCAGCAACTCACCAAGGATCAGTACGGCGACCTGCAGCCGCAGTGGTCGCCCGACGGAAAGACGATTGCGTTCGCCAGCGACCGCGGCGAGGACACCGACTTCGAAATCCTGAAGATCGGCAAGTGGAAGCTCTCGCTCTTCGACTTCACGACGGGCACAGTGTCCATCGTGCCAGGTCAGGCCAGCGGAACCATCAACTCGAACCCGCAGTGGGCACCCGACGGCAAGTCGCTCGGCTACCTCACGGACCGGACCGGCGTCGCGAACCTTTTCCTGTACGAGTTCGACACGAAGGAGCACTACCAGCTTACGAACGTGCTCGGCGCCATCACGGCCGTGGCGGAATACTCGCCGGCGATCACGTGGGCACGCGGAGCCGACGTGCTGGCGTACGTCTACTATGAAAAAGGCGAACACTCGATCTGGAAGATCAAGGACCCGCGCGCGCTGAAGAAGCAGCCCTATCGCGCACCGGTCGTGACGGTTGTGGCGGGTGTGCCGGGCACCGGCACGCCGGGCACCGGTGCAGCGCCCGTGGTGGCTGCACCAGTGCCGGTTGCGCCGGCCGTGCCGTTCAATCCGACGGCCTATCTGCCGAACGGGCGCGTGGCCGACACGAGTGCGACGCGCACATCGGTGTATCGCGCGCCACGCGGCGCGCGCGTGTCGAGCGAGCTGCCCGCGGTCACGGTCGCGGCGCTGTCCGAGCGCATCAGCGTGCGCGCCATGATGGACAGCTTCGATTTCAACCTTCCGGACACCACGCGTTTCCGCGATGGCCGCTACAAGGTTCGTCTCACGCCGGAGTACGTGGCGCAGCCGAGCATCGGTTTCCAGCAGGGTGGGTTCGGCCAGGGCACCTACGGCGGCACGACGATCGTCTTGAGCGACCTGCTCGGTGATCACCGG
This sequence comes from Gemmatimonas sp., assembly GCA_035638935.1. Classification (GTDB taxonomy): domain Bacteria; phylum Gemmatimonadota; class Gemmatimonadetes; order Gemmatimonadales; family Gemmatimonadaceae; genus Gemmatimonas. The sequence continues at coordinate 5,857 of DASQZA010000346.1, forward strand.
CTTGCGCTCTCCGGATCACTCAATGGACAGCTCAGCGACGCGACGGTCTTCGCCGGCTACACGAGTCTCGGCAAACGGCTGCAGTACACGACCGGCATTGCGCAGCAGCCGATCTATCTGTTGTCGAACTCGACGCAGGTTCCGGTGTCGGGCACCGGCAACCAGTTCATTCAGCAGCAGGAGATCTACCGTCTCGTGGTGCGAGAGGTGTTCGCGGCAGCGCTGTATCCGCTCAATCGCTTCACGCGTTGGGAACTCGGCGCGCGGTTCAACAACGTCGATCAGCAGGCATTTCCATTTCAGCGACTGGTCGACCTCGATCAGGGGTTCGCCACACAGTTCGAGCGGGGGCCCACGCGCAACATCGCCTCCGCGAACACCGTGTCGCCGTATCTCGCGTTCGTCACCGACAACGCGCTCATGGGGTCGATGGCGGCTCCCATCTCCGGCAGGCGTGCGCGCTTTCAGGTGGAGCCGAACTTCGGTTCGTGGCAGTACATGGAGTACTTGGCCGACGCGCGCTCGTACATCCCGATCCTGTTCAACTATATCACGCTCGCCACGCGATTCACGGGCAACCTGTCGGTGGGGCGTGACGAACAGCGCTTCCCGAAGTGGCTCGGTCGCCCCGATTTCATCCGTGGGTACAATCGCGACGACCTGAGCTCGGTGCAGTGCACTGGATTGCCGACCGACAATGGCTCGTCGTGCAACACGGTGGAGACGATCGGCAGTCGTGTCGCGTTCGCGAATGCGGAGTTGCGCTTCCCCATCTTTCGGCAGGTCAACCTCGGCTTCGTGGGCTTGCCGCCGCTCGACGGTCTGCTGTTCTACGACGCCGGCGTTGCATGGAACGGTGGGCAGAAGGTGTCGCTCACACGCCCGGACAACTACGACTTCACGAAGCAGCGCTCCCTGCTGAGAAGCTATGGCGCCGGCATTCGTCTCAACCTGTTCAACATCGCGATCGTGCGCTGGGACTACGCAGTGCCGATCGACCGTCCGGGCACGAAGGGATTTGGGACGTGGTTCTTCGGCGTGAGCTATTAGGGGGAAGGAGAGAAGGAGAGACCGAAGGGAATCCGTAGTGATGATGGCAACGGCCCCGCACTGCAAAGTGCGGGGCCGTTATGCGTGATGCGTGCACATTCGGAAGTGCACGCGTGTGCTCCTGACCGCATTCCCCTCCGCTTGCCCCTCCCCGCACCGAACGCGTCCGCATAGCTTATCCGCGTGCGCACGCTCATCGCGTCGGCGTTCGTGCTCCTCGCGTGCGGGTTTGCCGGCGGCTTTGCCAGCGGCTGTGCCGATAGCTCGTCTCGCTCCTCCGGAGCCGGCGCCCCTCCCAGTATTCCCGGTGGTCCCGACCCCATCGTGCTTCGCGTCCCGCGCGCCGGTGGCGTGGTGTCCGCGTACGCGTACCCGTCGCTCGATTCCGCACTCTGGCGTTCGTCCGGGCGCGTCCCTGCGCTGGACCGGGTCATCGCCTTCGGCGTCGAGGATGGCTACCTCGCTGCCGTGGATACCGGCGGGGCTCCCGTCCGCATCGATTTGCGCCTGGGCACGGTGTCGAGCAGCTGCTCCACGGGATTGCGAAGCGTCACATCCGCCGATGGAGCGGACGTCTATGCGCTGACGGCCGCAGGCGAGATCACGCGCTTCACCCCGAGCGGAGGGAGCTGGAAGTTCGCACCCTCGTTGCCGGCGAACGCGCTGTTTGCCCAGGACGACGGATCGGTGATCGTGGCAGGCGCTCAAGGCGGTCGCGTACTGGTGTGGAGGGTGCGGCCACCCGGACAGGGTGTGTCGGACAGCCTCTCCTTCATCGTCAGCAGCGATGGGATGACCGATCTCGCCGCTACGGTCTCGCGAACCGGTGGCGCGGTGGGTGATCGCGTGTTCTTTGGCGCGAATAAGTCCGTGCTCGCCGTGCGGTCGCGCGACATGGGGCGCGCGCTGGATGTGGCGGTGGGTGGGCCCGTGGTCGCCATCGCCGCGACACCGAGCGGCGATCGGTTGTACGTCGCGCTCGCAGATGAACCCGCGCTCAGCATCGTCGACCGCTTCGAGGAGGATGTCAGCGGCACCGTGTCACTGCCGACCGCGGTGCGGGAGCTCCGGATGGACCCATTGGGCCGAGTCCTGCTCGCGCGAGGCGCCGGCGACACTGTGTACGTGATCAGCGTGGCAACGGACGCGGTGGTCGGTACCGTTCGTTCCGAATGGCGGGGAGACCTGCCGCTGGTGCTTCCCGACGGTGCAATCGCCCTCGCCCGCGACCGGGACGTCGTGTTGGCTGATCCGCGCACGCTCGCCGATGGGCGGCAGGTCGTGGGGGGCGCGCGCGATATCTGGCATGTGCTGCGATGGAATGGCTTTCGTCCGCGGGCCGCGGGGCTCGACCGGCCAGTCGAGTTCCGCCGCGGGACGCTACGGGACACGACGACCGTCGTCGACACCACCGCCACCGTCGACAGCGGCGCCGGGACACTGCCGTCGCCCGTCACGTCGCCGGGCACATCGCCGGTTGCGTCGCCTGTCACGCCGCCCGCCCGCACGCCGCGCGCCGCATCGCGTTCCGCACGCGATTCGGCTTTTACGGTATCCTTCGCCGCACTGTTGGACGAACGTGATGCACGCGACCTTGCCAATCGAATCCGTGTCGACGGACAGCGTGCCCGCGTTACCACGTCGGAGCGCGCTGGAAGGACGCTGTATCGGGTGGTACTGGGGCCCTACCCCACACGCGATCAGGCCGAGCGCGTGGGGCGCACGGCGGGCCAGAGCTACTGGATATTCGAGGGATCACCGTGAACGAAACACCGTGAAGAGAACAGCGTGAGCGCGATGCCTGGTGAGCTGTCGCAGTCGGCGAACGACGATGGGGAACGGCTTTCGCCGTTGCTCGACGACGTGTACGCCGCCGTCGTTGCGGGCACCGACAGCGAGATCGCCGCGGCGACTGCGCTGGCGATTGCACGCGTGCAGGGACAGCGCCGACGGGTTGCGATCGCGGATCTCGTCGGCGAAACGCGTGCACTCGAGGCACTGCTCGGCGGCGACGATGCGCACGGCGTCTCCGACAGTTTCCTGTATGGGGTGTCGCTCAACAAGATCGCGCGTCCCATCAACGACACGGGCACGATCTTCCTCATGCCGAGTGGGACCGAGAGCGTCGCGAACGAGGGCGTCTACGCGAATGAGCGGTGGCGCAGGCTCGCGGCCGGCTTTCACCAGGTCGGTGCGTTGCTGCTGATCGTCGCCGTGCCGGGCACGCCGGGATTTTCCGAGCTGTGCGGATTCGTCGGTGCGATCATGCCGGTCGGCAAGGCAACCTTTCCCGTGCCACCGGGAGTGCGGCTGATCGCGCCACCGCCGGCTCCGGCTCACGAGCCACCGGCCATCACACCGCCGTCCCGCTCCACCACGGCGCGCGCACGAGCGGTGGCCGCAGAAGACCAGGCCAGCCGTCGCAACAAGCTCTTTGCAGTACTGTTGGGGCTCGCAGCAATCGGCGTCGCGATCGGTGCGTCATGGCAGCAGCTCAAGCCCTACCTGCCGGCACCGGTAGTCCAGCTGTTCGAAACGTCGCAAGCCACACCGGCCGACAGTGCGAGCGTCGCCGCGACACCGGCGCAACGCGTCGATACACTGAGCGATGCCGCGAAGCAGGTCGCCAGAGATTCCGCCGCCCTCGTGGCCGCGCTGCAGCGGGAGCCACTGCAGGTAGCGAATCCCGGGGACTCGGTGGGCGCACTTCGCTATTCGATTTATTTCTCGTCGGCGAACAACCGTGATGCCGCGACTCCTGATGCCTACGTGGCGTCCCTGCCGGCCATGGCCACCACGGTCGTGCATGAGGATGGGCTGCTCTGGTATCGTGTGACGGTCGGCGCGTACCCGACGCGTGCGGCCGCGGCTGCGCGACTCGTGCAGTTGCAGAGCCGCAAAGTGGTCAGCAGCGGTGGCAGCATCCTGACGGTTCCCTACGCCATTCGGCTCGATTCGAGTGTCGCCCCCGCATCGGTGCCGACGCTGCTGGCCGACTACAACAAGCGCGGCATCGCCGCGTACTCGCTTCGCATGCCGGGGGGACGGGCAACCGTCGTGACGGGTGCGTTCGAAACGCCGACGCAGGCGAATATTCTGGCGGATTCATTGGAGAAGATCGGCATCGCGCCGGTGCTGGTCTACCGAACGGGGAGAATGTATTAAGTGCGGCTCACGAAGCTCGAAGTGCATGGATTCAAGGCGTTCGCTGATCACACCGAGTTCCTGTTCGAACGCGGGGTGACGGCGATCGTCGGACCGAACGGCAGCGGCAAGTCGAACGTCTCCGATGCGGTACGGTGGGTCCTGGGCGAGCAGCGTGCGCGCGCAATGCGTGGCGCCAAGATGGAGGACGTGATCTTCCACGGCTCCTCGGCGCGTCGCGCCGTGAACATGGCAGAAGTGTCGCTGCATTTCGACAACACCGACGGCGCGTTGCCGCTGCCGTTCAAGGAAGTGGTGCTGACTCGCCGCCTGCTCCGCTCCGGCGAAAGCGAGTACCTGTTGAATCGTGCACCGTGCAGGCTGCGCGACATTCAGGATCTCGTGCGCGGTACGGGCCTGGGAGCCGATTCCGGCGTCGTCATCGAGAGCCGCATGATCGATGCGCTGCTCTCGGATCGTCCGGACGATCGTCGCGAGCTGTTCGAGGAGGCCGCAGGTGTCGGCCTGTACCGCGACCGTCGTCGCAGCGCGGAGCGACGGCTCGACGAAACGACGGTCGACCTCGCGCGCCTCGATGACCTGATCTCCGAGGTGCAGAGCCAGACCCGCGCACTCGGGCGCCAGCGGCGGCGCGCCGAACGCCACGCGGAGTTGATGGCCCGCCGCTTCAAGGTCGAGCTCTCGCTCGCCACGCGGGAGATGGCGGCCTGGCGCGACGAGTTGGCCGCGCTCGATGAACGTCTCGAGACGTTGCGGGCGGGCTTGCCAGATGCGGAAGCACTGATCGAGGCGGCCGAGTCGGATCGTGACGTTGCGCATGCGGCGCGCGCGACCGCCGAAGCGGGCCGCATCGAGATTGCGCGTCTCGCGAGCGAACAGCGCGAGCGAACGCAGCGGCTCGAGCGCGAGCTGGCCGTCGCCGAAGAACGGCAGCGCAGCACCGTCATGCGGCGGCAGCGCGCCGAAGAGGAACGGAAGGAAAACGAGGCGTTCGGTCGGCGCCTGGCCGAAGATCGCGAGCGCGCCGCGGGTGATCGCACCACACTCGAGCGCGAGCTCGCAGAGGCCGGCGAGGCGTTGCAGCAGCGCTTGACGGCCGAAGGTACCACGCGTGAGACGGTGCAGCGCGCGCGTGCCGTGCTGGATGGTCTCGAGCGCCAGCTGCGTGAGCATCGTGACCAGGCGCGCCGCCTGCAACTCGATCGCGAGAGCGCGTCGCGGGAACAGTCGGAAACCTTGCAGCGTCGCGAGGCGCTCGAGATCGAACGTCAGCAGCTCGCCGACACGTTCGCCGCCACCGAGCGTGAACTCGCAGCGGCGACCGAATCCCTGTCGCTCGCGCAGCTGTCAGCCGCCGAGGCGCAAGGTGCGCTCGAGGGTGCACGCATGGCGACATCGACGGCGCGTGTCGCCGACGCCGAAGCCCGCAGCGCGCTTGCATCCGCGGTGGAACAGCGCACCGCGCTCGAGGGCCGCATGAACGCGCTGGAAGGTCTCGAGCGTGAACGCGTCGGTCTCGCACCATCCGCCGCCAAGCTGCTCAAGGAACGCGAGCGTTTCGGCGAGGGGGCCGTGCTTGGCCCACTGACGGACTTCGTCACCGCCGATGGCGACGCGGCGCGGCTCGTGGAGCGCTACCTCGGCGCGACCATGCACGCGATCGTCGTGCGCGACGCTGCTGCAGCGGCGGCCGTACGACGTTGGCACACGGACACGCAACCGGGCCCGCTGCTGCTGCTGCCACTCGATGTGGTGGAGAGCGGTGCCGGCGACCCGGATGCGCTGGGCAGCAGCGTACAGGCGAGTGGCGCCGCAGGCGGATGGGTGCGGGCACTGCTCGGCAAGGTGCGCGCGGTCGACGCGGGTGAGGCGTTCGTCGACGAACGCGGTGCCATGTTCCTGCCCGGCACCGCGACGGGTCCGGGGCCGTTGCAGCGTCGCGCGGAGCTGACACGTCTGCAAGCGGATCTCGCCGCGGCCGATCGTGCGCGCATCGACGCAGTCACGACCGCGGAAGCCGCGCGACTCGCGCTGGGAGAGGCCGAACGCGCCGGGCAGGCCGCGGTCGAAGCAGCGAATCGCGGGCAGGGCGAAGCGCGACGCGCGGAAGAGCTGCGTGTGGAGGTGACGCGCCGTCGCGAACGTGCCGAACGCGAACTGCAACAGTCGAGTGCGCTGGCGGAACGATTGCTCACGCGCATGGACGAACTCGAAGCGCGCGTAGCGGAACTTGGAGAGAAAACCGCTGCGCTGGATTCGCGTACCGGCGAAGCCGACAGCGCGCTTGCGGAAGCTCGAGAAGCGCTGACGGCCGCCGAAGCCGACCAGGAGCAGGCACGCGAGCAGCGCGCGACGTGGCAGGTGGCGCAGGCGCAGGCACAGGCGCGCCTCTCCGTTGCCATCGATCGTGAACGGCGCCTGGTCGAGGAGGACAGCACGGCCGCCGCGCGTTTGCAGTCGCTTTCGAGCGAACTTTCGACACTGTCGGAAGCTGACCAGCAGCTCGCGCAGCAGCTGGCGTCGTGGCGCACGGAGCTCGACACGCAGCAGAAGACGCTTGCGGATGCAGACGCGCGACTGGCTGATGCCGAACGCGCCGTTGCCGCTGCCACGATCGCACTGGATGGCGCGGAGCGTTCGCTCGACGAGTCACGCCGGCGTGCCGGTTCGCTCGGCGAACAGCTGCATGGCGCGGAGCTTCGGCACACGGAGCTGTCGGGCAAGCGCGAGGCCATCCGCCAGCGGCTCGAAACCGAATGGCGTCGTACGCTCGAAGACCTGCTTGGCGGGTTCGAATCGCTCGAGGACGAGACGGATTCCCTGCGGACGGAAGCGGCGTCGCTGCGCGCCGCGCTCGACGAGCTTGGCCCCGTCAACCCGCTCGCCATCGAGGAGCACGAGGAGGAACAGCGTCGCCTCGAATTCCTGACGGGTCAGCGCAACGATCTCGTGGCCGCGAAGCAGTCGCTGCACCAGGCCATCCGCGAAATCGACAGCACCGCGCGCGAACTGTTTCTGGCCACGTTCACGCAGGTGCGCGAGAACTTCCGCACGATCTTCCTCACCCTGTTCGGCGGTGGCGAGTGTGACCTGCGGCTCGAAAATCCCGAGACGCCGCTCGATTGCGACATCGAAATTCATGCGTCGCCGCGTGGCAAGAAGACGCAGCGCATCCACCTGCTGTCGAGCGGCGAACGCGCCCTCGTCGCGCTTTCGCTGCTGTTCGGCATCTTCCTCACGAAGCCAAGCCCGTTCTGCCTGCTGGACGAAGTCGACGCCCCGCTCGACGACCAGAACATCGGTCGTTTCGTGAAGATGTTGAATCAGTTCAAGTCGCAGACGCAATTCATCGTCATCACGCACAACCCACGCACGACCACGGAAGCCGCCGACTCTGTATACGGCGTCACGATGCAGGAGCCCGGCGTGTCGTCGATCGTGAGCGTGCGACTGCGTGGAAAGGTCATCGACGACGAGCCGGGTGCATCGAACGGCAACGGCAGCGGTGACGGGCATCAGGACATCTCCGATATCATCGCGGGCAGGGTCGGCGGTGTTGCGGACGATCCCGATGCGACCACGGATGACGATGCCGAGACGACTGTCCTGGATACGGAGACTGCGTAGTTTGCGTGCTGTAGCTGCACCGCTTGTCCGGTTGCTGATCCCGTTGGTGCTGTTCGTCGCGAGTCCAGCTCCGGCGATGGCGCAATCTGCGGTGTTGGATGGTCCCGCCGAGTTGCTGCTTCCCACCCTCACGCCCGCGTTCACGGCGCGCGCGAACGGGTTCGGCGCGGAGCGACCACTCCGGTACACGCTGCAGGCGGCGACCGGGCCGGATTTCCAGACGCTCGTGCTCGACACTACCTTCACGAGCAACGAGACGGTCGTGCCGGTCCAGATCACGCGCCCGCTGCTCAGCGAAGCCGTGCTCTTCTTCCGGCTGCGGGTGCGTGCCGGGAATGGCCCGAACGTCGACTCGCCGACGTTCGGCCCGCGAACCGTGCCGACGTGGCTCACGTTGGTCAGTCCCAACTCGAGTCGTGGTGACCAGGTGGACACGCGACGTCCGGTGTTCGTCTGGAAGAGCGCACGCGTCACTCCTGCCACGGGGCCGTGGCGCTATGACGTGGAGGTGACCACGCGCTCTGGCGCCGTCTCGGTGACATCCGGGATAACCGACACGACGTTCCAGGTGAACGTCGATCTCGAGACGAATGCGTCGTACCGGTGGGGCGTACGCGCGTATCTCCCGAAGGGTGAGGACGTGCGCGTTCAAAGTCTCTCCACTTTCGGTGTCGCCGACCCGGCGGTACCGACGGTGACCCTGCTGTTCCAGAACTTCCCGAACCCGTTCCCCACGGCGGCTGCCGCGAACACCTGCTTCTGGTTCGACATCGCCGAACCTGGCGGGCGCGTATCGCTCGATGTGCTCGACATCCGCGGAAACCTGGTGCGCACGCTGGTGCCGGGGCCCGACGGCGAGCGCGAATTTCCGCCCGGCCGGTATGGGCGCGGTGCGCCGGGAACGGGAACGAACTGCGATGGACGATTCATTTGGGACGCAACGGGCAACGATCGGCGCACCGTTGCACCGGGCGTCTACTATGCACGCTTTCGGCTGGGCAATGCCGCGCCGATCATTCGCAGCATGCTGTTCCGCGGCCGTTGAGCACACCGTGACGAGATGGTGAGGACATGGTAAGGACACGATGAAATTGACCACGATCGGCACCGGCACCGCTGAACCGCATCCCATGCGCGTCGCGTCGTCGCACCTGGTGGAGGCCGGCGACGTGCGTCTCCTGATGGATTGTGGAAGCGGGTCGGTGCATCGCATGGCCGCCCTCGGTGTGCGCTGGCAGAACATCACGCACGTCGTGATCACGCATTTTCATGCGGATCATGTCGCCGATCTCGTGATGCTGGTGATGGCGTGGCGCTGGGGGCAGCTGCCGCCGCGCGAAACCCCGCTCACGCTGTATGGCCCCGTCGGGACCGGCGCGTTGATGGAGAAGCTCGCCGTACTCTACGGGCCGTGGATGCTGGCGCCGGGCTTTCCGCTCACGATTCGGGACCTCGTGCCCGACGAAGTCGTGACGCTGCCGGGCCATGTGCGCTTCTCCGCGCACCCGGTACCACATACAGCCGAGAGCGTGGCATATTCCATCGAGCATGGTGGACGACGCCTCGTGTACACCGGTGACACGGGATTCGATGAAGCGGTCGGCACCTGGGCGGCCGATTGCGACCTCCTGCTGGCGGAGTGTTCGCTGCCCGATGCGCTGGCCATTGGCGAGCACCTCACACCGCGACAGGCGGGAGCGCTTGCCGGAATCGCGCGCGCGCGACGTCTCGTGCTGACGCATTTCTATTCGCCGGTGGAAGCCGTCGACATCGCAGGACAAGTGAGCGAGCATTACTCCGGCCCGTTGGTTCTCGCGACCGACGGCTGGTCTTCCGAAGTCTGACGAAGTCTGATTCTCTGTTTATCGAGGGCGTGCCATGCTGGTCGTGATGCAACCGAATGCAACGTCGACGGACATCGAACGTGTCTGTGACGAGATCGTGCGGCAGGGATTCAAGCCGCTTCCCATGCCCGGTGCAACGCGCACGGCAATCGGATTGCTTGGCGACGACTCGCAAATCGACTGGTCGAACATCGAAGGGCTTGCGGGCGTGGCCAGCGT
>DASQZA010000347.1:0-1899 GCA_035638935.1 Gemmatimonas sp.
CATCCCCCCACCGCCTGCAACAGCCCCAGCAAGTCACTCGGCACCGGCTCTGGCATCGCACATATCCTCCCGTCGATGCCTCCACGATGCGCCGTCACCGTCGCGCTGTCACCCCATCATCCCGAAATTCCCGGAAGAGCCCTCTTTTTGTTGAACAGCTCGCGGGGCTCGAGATCGCATGCGGAGCCCCACCCAGAAAATGAGGGCCTAGCCCCGTCGCGATGTGCTTCGAATCGCGCTCGGTTCCATTCGCGTTTGCGCCGAAGGCGCATTTGCGTAATTCGCGGTAGGCAGTTCCAGACCGGCTCCGCGCACCTTACCCCTAAAGGTCGGTCGCGCGCAGACTCACGACGACCCGAAACCCGCGCACCGGCACCGGCACTCCGTCCATCTCGGCAGGCGTGAAGTGCTGACCGATATGCGACAGTGCCACGGCCTGCGCCACCGTGCCCGTCGGTCCGTACGGGTCGTCGAGCTTGAGCCCTGGTAGCAGCGCGTGGAGGAACTCGCTGCGAGACATCGGGACGTCGACCGGCTCGGCCGCGACCACTAATCCGTGTTCGTCGATGTCCAGGTCGATCTCGAGAGTGACGGCCTCGTGATCGAAGACGAAGTCGGAGGGCAGAAGCCGGCGGACGGCGCCGAGGTCTGGCCACTGTGGGCCGGGAATCGGTTCGCGGGTCAGCCCCGCGAGCGCGGCGCGGCCCTCGTCGTCGCGGGGGCTGATGCTGAGCCATCCCTCGCGCCCGTGAGCGGGGACGAGGGGAGGATCGATCGGCACGTCGCCGGTCATGACTGCATGGATTCGGGGTGCATTGGCGGAATGTACATGCGCTTGGGTCATGCACTATTCCGGCCGGGAGGGCGAGGCTGGAGGCGGGGCCTGCTCTTGGCTGGCGATGGGGCCTTTTTGGGCATGCGGTTGTGCGCTCAGCAGGATTGGCTCGAGATCGGCTGCCAGTGGGAGCTGCCTGCGCCAGCGACAGCGGCGGTACTGAAGCTTCCGGCGAGAGCTTGAGCTTGAGTTGGAGCTGCCAGCCCGCGTGGCACCCGTCGATATCTTCCCCTCCCCACACGTCGACCAACCTCCGCCTCCCCGCCGGTGAGCACCGCATCGCAGGACGAATGGCTCTGGGGTTGGGACCCGACACCCGGCATCGTCTCCGTGTGGGCCGAAGGGGACGGCACAGCGACCGTTTGGCGACGCGTGGACGGCGGCCGCACGCTCGTCTGCGAGCGGTCGCGTTTCCGCCCGTGGATGCTGCTCGATTCGCTCGCGGATCTCGAACATCTCGGCCGCCGTTTGCGGCTCGTCGATGAACGCCGCGAGCCCGCGAGCGACGAGGCCGGCGTCGTGCACTACCGCGAGCTGTCCGGCACCGGCGCACTCCGCTATCTCGCGAGCGCCTCGCGACTGACCACCCTCACGTCGGCCGTGCTCGACGGCGCGGCGCAGCGCACCGGAACACGGGTCGCCAGCGTTCGCGACTTAGGCGAAGATCGCGTGTTCGTGCTGCCGCCCGACGAGCAATATCTCGTCTCCTCCGGGCGCACGTACTTTCGCGACCTTTCGTTCGACCAGTTGCATCGCCTGCAGTTCGATCTCGAGACGACGGGCCTCGATCCCGAGCACTCGCGCATGTTCATGGTGGCGGTGCGTACACCGTCCGGCGAGTTGATGACGTTGGAGGCGGAGAACGACAGTCGCGCGGCCGAGGGTGCGCTCATTCGGCGATTGTTGGAGACGATCGCCAAGGCCGATCCCGACGTGATCGAGAATCACAACCTGCACGGGTTCGACCTGCCGTTTCTCGTTGTCCGTGCGCGGGTGACGGGCGTACCGCTCGTGCTCGGGCGCACAGGTCGTGCTGGCTTGCTCACTCGTGGTGCGCAGCGTGG
>DASQZA010000348.1:0-4040 GCA_035638935.1 Gemmatimonas sp.
CGTGTTGATGTCGTCCGTGAAGATGAACCCCACGCCGATCACCAGGTCTAATCCCTCCGCCGCAAGCAGTCGGAGCCCCGCTTCGCGGTCCGATCCTTCGCCCGGCTCGATGTAGCGGACGCGCGCACCGAGGTCGCGCGCCGCGCGGTCGCCGCCCAGGTAGGCGCCATCGTTGAAGGACTTGTCCCCCCGGCCGCCGACATCGAACACGATGCCCACGTCGAGGCCTTCCGTGTTGTCGGCGACGGTGGCGCCCGATGGCCGCACCATCAGCAGGGCGAGGTGCGTGACGAGCAGCAGGGCGACGAAAATGAGGGTGCGACGCATGGACCGGAATGGTGGCCGCCGTCCACCGCAGGGGGAAGGGCGCCGGGACCGTGTATAGTCGGTGTAGAGTCGATGAAGCGCGCGGGCTGCAGGGTTTCGTCAGCGCGCACCATGCTCCAGCTTGGGAGTGTCATGAACCTGTTCGACGGTCCCGGAGATGCTCGCGCTGCCGCACGCGCCCTCGACTGGGCGACCTCCCCCCTCGGCGTGCACGAGGTCTGGTCGCCGGAGTTGCGACACACCGTGCGACTCACGATGTCGAACGGGCTGCCGGCGTGCGTGCTCTGGGGCCCGCAGTACGTGCAGATCTACAATGATGCGATGGCCGAGGTGTTCGCCGCCAAGCATCCCGGCGCGATGGGCACGCCGAGTGAAGTGATGTGGCCGGAGGCGTGGAGCACGAACGAGCCCATCTTCGCGCGCGTCATGCAGGGCGAGACGGTGACGATCGAGGATGCGCCCTACGCCTCGGAGCGCAACGGTGTGTCCGAGCAGCTCACGATCACGGTCTCGTTCAGTCCGATCATCATCGAACGCGGGCAGATCGGTGGCGTGCTGTGCACGATGATCGAGACGACGGACCGGACGGCGAGACGCGTGCTTGCGCAGGAGCGCGAAACGCTGCTCGAGGAGCTGGACGTCGAGCGCGAGCTGGCGGTCGAGGAGCGCGCCATGGCGACGTCCGTGCTGGAGTCGATGCACGACTGCTACTTCACGCTCGACCGCGAATTCCGGCTCACCTATGCCAACCGCTCGATGGAGCAGGCACTCGGGCTGACGCGTGACTTCATGATGGGCCTGCATGTGGCGGAGGTGTTCCCGCACACGGGTGGCGCGGCGTTCGAGGAGAACTATCGCCGCGCGATGCGTGAGCGCTGCGACCTGCATTTCACCGACCGCTACACGGGCACCGATCTCGGTCTCGTCGCCGAGATCGATATCTACCCGCTCGAAAGCGGTGGGCTCGCGATCTTCTGGCGCGACGTGACGCAGCAGGTGGCCGCCACCACGGCGCTTGCCGGGAGTGAGGCTCGCTTTCGCGCTGTACTGGAGGCGTCGGCGGCCGGGTCGACGCTGTACCGTCCGCTCCGCGACGACGACGGCACGATCGCCGATTTCGAGGTGGTGTACGTGAACAGCGCGGGTGCGCACATGGCAGACCTGTCGAAAGAGCAGATGATCGGCGCCACCCTGCTCACGCTGTTTCCGCACGCGATTCCGAACGGTGTGTTCGCGCAGTACGTGCGTGCGATGGAAACCGGCGAGCCGGTCGAATGGGAAGCGCTCGACATGCGCGAGGACATGAACCTCGGAGTGCAGTTCAACGCGGTGCTGGCGGGCGACCTGCTGCACGTGCGCTCCGCAGACGTCACGGATCGCATGCGCATGGAGGTGGAGCGAGAGGGCTTGCTGGCGACGGCAAACGCAGCGTACGTCGAGGCACGCACGGCGGAAGCGCGACTACGCGAGGTCTTCGAACAGGCACCGGTCGCGATTGCCGTGATGACGGGCCCGGAGCATGTCTACACGATCGTGAGCCCGCGTTATGTAGAGACTCCGGGCGGCGGACGGCCACTCCTCGGCCGCTCGGTGCGCGAAGCGTTCCCGGAAATCGTCGACACCGGCTTCGCCGAGTTGATGGACCGCGTCTACGAGACCGGCGAGCCGTACAGCGCCTTCGAACGCAAGGTCTACCTGGACGACAACCGGGATGGAGTGCTGCACGAGCACTGGTTCAACATCGGGTATCAGCCACTGCGGAACGCGCAAGGCAAGGTGTACGCGATCGCGAGCGCCGCGTACGACGTGACCGACCAGATCCGCGCGCGCCAGGAAGTCGACGCCGCGCGCGAAAGTGCGGAGACGGCCCGTACCGAAGCAGAAGCGGCGAACAAAGCGAAGGGCGAGTTCCTCGCAGTGATGAGCCACGAACTGCGCACACCGCTCAACGCGATCGGCGGCTACGCAGAACTCATCGAGATCGGCGTGCACGGCCCAACCACGGACGCGCAACGCGTCGCACTGGGCCGCATCCAGCAAAGCCAGCGCCACCTGCTCGGCCTGATCAACGGGGTGTTGAACTACTCGCGCGTCGAAGCGGGCGCCGTCACGTACACGATCACGAAGGTACCGGTGCTCGAGGCCGTGATGGAGGCTGAATCACTGGTGGCGCCGCAGCTGCGCGCGAAGGGGCTGGACTACCATTGGGCGGGATGCCCCGACGAACTGTCCGTGCTGGTGGACCGCGAAAAGCTGCAGCAGATCCTGCTGAATCTGCTGAGCAACGCGATCAAGTTCACGGACGTGCGCGAAGGAAAGCCAGGGAAAATCGACGTCTTCTGCGACGCACGCGGCGCGGAAGTACACGTCAACGTGCGCGACACGGGCGAAGGCATCGAAGCGAAACGCCTGGTGTCGGTATTCGAACCATTCGTGCAGATCGACCAACGGCTGACGCGGCGTCAGGAAGGAGTGGGACTGGGGTTGACGATCTCGCGGGATCTGGCGCGGGGGATGGGTGGGGATTTGAAGGCGGCGAGCAAGGTGGGGGAAGGGAGCACATTCACCCTAATCCTGCCCAAGGCCTAGTTCAGTTCAGCTATCAGCTTTACGTCTCTCCACTGTCCACTGTCCACTAGCGGCTTAGAGCTTTGAGCTGGCTGTGAGTTAGCTACCAGCTAGCTGATAGCTCTAAGCCGCTAGTGGACAGTAGTAAGTGGAGAGACCATGAGCTGATAGCTCGGAATCGATGGCGATTTTGATTATCGCACCGACCGCTGGATCTTCCACAACCCATTCAGCATATCCGACGCATACAGCGATGCCCCGACCTGGTGAACGCCCCACACATACACCGGTCTCCCCGCCTCCGCGGCCGTGAACTTCGCCTTCTCCCGGCCCATCAATCCAAGATTGCACCGGCCATCCGCAAACTTCTGCGCGGCCGTACACGTACCGAGATCCCCGCGCACGTCGAGCACTCGCACGCCGGCATTGTAGTACGCCGCGTACAGCAATCCCGCGGGTTCGTCCGCCCACAGGTTGTGCACGCCTGCACCCGGCACGTTGTACGCTGCCACTTCCCGCGGCGATGCGAGATTGCTCACGTCGAGCACATGGATGTCGCCCGACGCGCCTGACCCGATCGAGCCCGGGCCTTCCTGGCCCACGAACAGGTAGCGCTTCGTGTTGTCCGTCGGGTCGTGGAACCACCACATGTTGTGCACCGAGCCGCCCACCGATGTCGTCAGCGAGAGACGACGCGGCGCGCTCACTGTTCCTCCCTGTGCGCCGATGTCCCAGATGCCCGAGCCGGCGTTCCACTCCGCGGTGAACAGCAGGCCGTCACGCACGAACACGTCGTGGATGAACGGTGCGCCGATCGTGAGTGACGAGACCTGCACCGGTGATGCCGGGTTGGTCAGGTCCATGATCACGAGCTTGGCGGGCACGCCGTTCGCCGGGTCGATGGCGCAGAATGCGTACAGCTTGCCGCCGACGCGTGCGATCTCCGCCGTATGTACGCCGTACTGCAGGTCCGTGCCGGTCGTGCGGACGAGCAGGCGCGGCGTCGTCGGCGTGTCGAGCTGGTAGATCGCGAGTCCGCCATTCGGATTCGACTCGATCGCGACGATCAGCAATGTGCCGTCGTCGGAGGTCTGGATGTCGCCCAGCGTGCTGGCGTTCGCGACGATGATCGAATCGACGAGCCG
>DASQZA010000349.1:0-4567 GCA_035638935.1 Gemmatimonas sp.
GTGGTGGCGACGCCGGGTGACGGCAACACGCTCGTGTTCACGCGACAGGTCGAAGCCGCAACTGCGGAGCTGGCCGAGGTCGAGGCGTGAGTGTGTTCGCGCGTCCAGGCGATGAACGCTGGATGCGCGTGGCGCTGCAGCAGGCCGCGATGGCTGGCGCGGCCGGTGAAGTGCCGGTCGGTGCGTGCATCGTCGCCGACGATGCACAGGTGTCGGTCGGCTCGAACGGCATGGCCGGGACGGCCGACGCGACCCAGCACGCCGAGTTGCGCGCGCTGCAGGCGGCGATGCGCGTGCGTGGTGATGAGCGGCTGACCGGTTGCACGCTCTACGTGACCCTCGAGCCCTGTGCGATGTGCGCGGGTGCGATCGTGCTGGCACGGGTCGACCGAGTGGTTTTCGCCGCCTGGGATGCGAAGGCGGGCATGGCCGGCTCGGTCGGTGACCTGCTGCGGCATCCGCGGCTCAATCATCGCCCGGAGGTGTGTGGCGGTGTGCTGGAGCGCGACGCGAGCGCCATGCTGGCGGATTTCTTCGCGCGCCTGCGCAGCGTGCGTGCAGGTGCAAGCGCAAGCGCAAGCGGTGCACGGCATGTCACGCGCAACGACTGAGTGACGAGCGTCACGGCAGCGTAGCGGTCGGGTCGCAGACGACCGCTACCTCTATTGGTGGGCGGTGCGGCGGTCGAGCATTGCGGTGCTTGCCTGACCTCGCTGTTCCTGACAATCCGTCAGGCTGCGTGGTGGGCACCAGCGTGTGCCGCGCGCCCGGCCACGGGAGAAAATTCATGACAGCACCAGTCGATCGTCGCACCTTCCTGCGCAAGTCCGGCCTGATGGCCGGCGCGGCCGTGATCGCGCCGTCCCTCACCGGTCTCGTCGCATGCTCCGAGCCCGTGGCTCCGTACGATGGCAATGGCGTCAGCGGCAGCCTCAATCGCGGAATCAGTGGTGGCTACGGACGGCTCGAGCCCGTCAAGAAGTATCCGGAAATCTCGATTCCGCGAGGCTTCTTCGCGGAGCGCCTGAGCGTCCGCGGCGACATGATGGATGACGGTGTCCGTGTGCCGCAGGCGCTGGACGGAATGGGTGCGTTCGCGATGGGAGGAAACATCGTGCGCCTCGTCCGCAACCACGAAATCCGTGACACCGTGTCGGGTGGTGCCACACCGTTCGCCGGTAATCCGTATGACGGACGGGGCCCGGCGGGAACGACGACTCTCGAGGTCGAGCTCCGTGCGGATGGCGCGGCAACGCTGCGCAAGCAGTTCTCCAGCCTCACCGGCACCTTCGTGAACTGCGCCGGTGGCATCACGCCCTGGGGCTCGTGGATCACCAGCGAGGAGACGGTCGCCGGTACGAACGCAGGCTGGATGCGGAACCACGGCTACAACTTCGAAGTGCCAGCAGCTGCGGATGGTCCGGTGGATCCCGTGCCGCTGCGGCAAATGGGGCGCTTCAGCCATGAAGCCGTCGCCGTTGATCCGGCAACGGGCATCGTGTACCAGACGGAAGATCGGAACCCGAGCGGATTCTATCGCTACATCCCGACCGTACCGGGACAGCTGGTTCGCGGCGGCAGGCTGGAGATGCTGGTGGTGGCCGGCCGACCGGGTTACGACACGCGTCGCGGCCAGACCGTCGGCGAGGTGCTGCAGGCGGCCTGGGTCCCGATTGCGAATCCGGACACCGACACGCCGCAGATCAGCTCGGGCTTCGTGTTCAACCAGGGTTTCGCACTCGGCGGCGCGCAGTTCGCTCGTCTCGAAGGCTGCTGGTGGGGCGACGGTGGCTGCTACTTCAACTCCACCAGCGGTGGAGAAGTGAACGCCGGCCAGATCTTCAAGTACACGCCGACCGGCTCGCAGACCGGCGAACTGGTGATGATCTACGAGTCGCCTGATTTCGGCGTGCTGAAGAACCCGGACAACGTCTGCGTCAGCCCGCGCGGCGGCATCGTGCTGTGCGAGGACAGCAACGGCACGAATTTCGTGCGCGGCCTGACGCGCGGCGGCGAGGTGTTCGACTTCGTGCGCAACAACATCAACGACGCCGAGTGGGCAGGGGCGTGCTTCAGCCCGCAGGGCCGTACGCTGTTCGTGAACATCCAGGGATCGACCAGTTCGCGGTCCGATACGTTCGCGGCGACGTACGCGATCTGGGGGCCGTGGAACTCCGGGGCCCTCTGAGCGATGTCGACGAAATTTGCGACCTTCACCACCTCTCGTGGAACGATCCTCGCCGAATTGTATGCGCGTGACTGTCCGGCGACGGTCGAGAACTTCGAGACGCTGGCGACCGCCGGTTTCTTCAACGGTGTGCGGATCCACGAGGTGATGGCGGGGAAGCTGGCGTACACCGGCGACCCACTCTCCCGGGAGTTGCCGGCGGGTGATCCGCGCCTCGGCACCGGTGGTCCCGGATACGCGATTCCGTGCGAGTTGATCGGCAACCGGAACACACATGTGCGCGGAGCCATCTCGATGGATGTCTCCGGACCTGACACCGGCGGCAGTCGTTTCTTCTTCGTGCTCGACGACGTCGCGGGTAAGGCTTTCGACCGGAAGAACACCGTCTTCGGTCAGGTCGAGGAAGGATTCGACGTCCTGAATTCCCTGCAACCGCAGGACGTGATCGAGGACGTGCGGGTCTGGGAGTAGGCTCGGCAAGGGTCGTTGGACGGGGCGTGCGTTCGCGCACGCCCCGTTCTTCTTTTGCGCCAGCGGCCGCCGACTCCATCGGAACGGAGTCGTCCCGCGTCGGTTGACCAACCCAGAGAGACTGTCTAGACTGTGGGGCTGCGTCGGTTCAGTGGCGCTGAAGGACAGGTGTCCGAGCGGTTGAAGGAACCGGTCTCGAAAACCGGCGTGCCGGAAACGGTACCGTGGGTTCGAATCCCACCCTGTCCGTCATTCTTGTGTTGAATCGCGCCGGGCGCCACTCCGATCAGGAGCTGGTGCCCGGCACGCGTTTCACGCAGTGCGCAGGACGGATCGCGCCACAACCGATGTCTCTGATGCCGAACGGGGGCTCGGCATAGCCGCAGGCGTCGGTGACCGACCATTCGTGCGTGCCGTGACGATCACGGCCGGAGCGCATGCGAGCCCGATGAGAAAGAGAATCGCCGAGGGTACGGGAGTGCCGAGTGCGACCACTCCGGCAGACCCTGAATGACGGCTGAAGTCGGTGGGATTGTGTCATGAGCTGCGTGACGGGCATTCAGACAGCCTGAGCCATCAGCCCGGCGCTCAGGCTGGCATGGGTACCGCGATCAGGTTGAACGTCTTCCGCCCGGTCATGCGCTCCAGCGTCACGACATCCGTCGGGTGCCCGATGAACTCGATGAAGCTCGACATCGAGTAACCCTCGGCGGCAAGCACGGTGAACAGCTCGCGCTTCTCCTCGTCCGTCGATGGACCGAAGACTTCCGTCAGGATCACCGGTCGGTACCGGCGCACGATGCCGAGCATGTTCTTGATGATCTCCTTGTCGTAACCCTCGGCGTCGACCTTGATCAGTCGCAGGCGCGGGAGGTCGGCGATGTGGTGCTGGAGCAGGTACTTTTCGAGGTTCCGGCCCTGCACGGTCATCGTGTACCGTGTGTTCCGCACCTTGTTGTGCGTGAAGCCGACGATGCCGCCGTTCCCGTACGACGGGTCGCCCGAGCCGAAGGTGAATTCACCGTCGGTCGCGGTCGCGGCAAAATGGAGCGGGATGATGCGTGTCTTGTCGGGATTGAGCGACGCATTCATCTCCAGCGTCCTGAAGACATGCGGATTGGGTTCGAGGCCGAGCGTCAGTCCGCTGGCGCCGGCAGCGAGGGCCATCGGGACGGTCGTGTCACCCTCGTGCGCCCCGATGTCGATCACGAAGTCCCCCTCGCGGATCCAGTTCCGGAAGAAGTCGACGTTCTCCTGCAGCACCGCCTTGCCCACTTCGCCCGGGTGCTGCCACTGCGCGTACGAGACCTCGCCGTCCTTCGGCAGCTGAAATTTCGTGACACGGTATTCGTACGCCGTGAATGGCTTCCTTGGACGGAAGAGATCGAGCAGTCGCTGCAGCATGCGATGGCGGATGACGGGTGAGCGGGCGTACACCTGCGGACGTCGGTCAGGGTTGCTACCTGAGGATAATGCGGGCACCTGTGCTGGCGCGCACGGATGGGTCGCTCGTGCAAGTGATGCTACGCACGATGCGCCGGTCACTCGTGAGCGACGCGCGCGTGACAGGTCAGCGCGACGCCAGCATCCGCGACCGCCGCAGTGCCTCACCCAGCGAATTCACCGCCAGCACGGTGACGAGGATCAGGAGCCCGGGATAGAGCGCCAGCAGTGGTTGCGACGTCAGGTAGGTCTGCGCGCCGCTGAGCATGTTGCCCCACGACGCGGCCGGAGGCTGCACGCCGAGCCCGAGGAACGACAGCGCCGATTCCGTGAGGATCGCCGAGGGCACGCCGACGGTCGCCGCAACGAGGATCGTCGGCACGACATGCGGAAGGAGGTGGCGCCGGATGATGGTGCCGTGCGGCACGCCGAGCGCTCGTGCTGCCTCCACGTACGGCTGTTCGC
>DASQZA010000350.1:0-3014 GCA_035638935.1 Gemmatimonas sp.
CCGATGCCGGTCAGTGCCAGCAGGCCGAGGCCGAGCGGCACGTTCACCGAATTGAAGAACGGCGGGCCGACCGTGATCTTGGTGCCGCGCACCGCCTCGCTGATGATCGGGAACAGCGTGCCCCACAGCACGCTGAACGCGATGCCCACCAGCACCAGGTTGTTGTACAGGAACGCTGCCTCGCGGCTGACCATGCTCTCCAGCTGCGCCTTCGCTTCCATGTCCTTCAGGCGCGTCATCACGAGGATCGTCGTGACGACGAAGATCGCGATCAGGAACGTCGAGAAGTAGTTGCCGATCGGGCTCTGCGCGAAGCTGTGTACGCTCTCGATGACGCCGCTGCGCGTCAGGAAGGTGCCGAGGATGCTGAGCAGGAACGCCGCGATGACCAGCGTCACGTTCCACTTGCGCAGCATGCCGCGCTTTTCCTGGATCATGATCGAGTGCAGGAACGCCGTCTGGCAGAGCCACGACGTGAGCGGTGCATTCTCGACCGGATCCCATGCCCAGTAGCCGCCCCATCCCAGTTCGACGTATGCCCACCACATGCCGAGCACGAGGCCGATGGTGAGGAAGAACCAGCTGATCAGGCTCCAGCGGCGGATTGCACCGAGCCACTCGGTGTCGAGTCGCCGCGTGACCAGCGCGCCGATCGCGAACGCAAACGGGATCGCGGTGCCGACCCAGCCGAGGTAGAGCATCGGCGGATGGATCGCCATCCCCGGATTCTGCAGCTGCGGGTTCATCCCGCGACCATCGGGCGGCACCCACTCCATCCGGTCGTACGGATTGGCCGCGAACAGGATCGTGCCGATGAAGAACACGAGGATCACGCCCAGCGTCCCCGTCACCCATGGCATCAGCTCGCGATTGCGCGCGCGATTGCTGAAGATCGCGATGGCGCTGAAGATCGCCATGATCAGGCACCAGAACAGCATCGAGCCGGACTGGCCCGCCCAGAAGGCGCTGAACAGGTACACCTTGGGCAGGTTCGCGCTCGTGTAGCTGGCGACGAACTTGAGCGAGAAGTCGTGCGAGAAGAGCGCGGTCCACAACCCGACGCTGGCCATCAGCACGAAGAACAACGTGGCGTAGGTCGCGCGCTCGCCACTCATCACCAGTTCACCGCGGCGCGTTGCACCGCCGGCGAAACTCACTGTCGTCATCCAGATCGCCATCAACAACGACACCCAGAGCGACAACTCTCCCAGGAGGATCACGTCTGCGGCGCCGGGCTCGGGCCCTTCGGCACGTCCACCGGATGACCACCCTGACCACCTGCGGCACCCGGCTTGCCCGGTGCGTTCTCGTAGCGCGACGCACACTTGGCCAGCAGCACCGTCGCCTGGAAGGTGTTGCCGGCATCGAGCTTCCCCTCCACCACCACGTCGACGCTGTCGGTGAAGGTGTCGGGAATGATGCCCTTGTAGACGACCGTGAAACGCGCCGTGCTGCTCGGCATCGTGTCGCGCATGACGAAGCGCACTTCCTTGTTGCCTGGCGCTCGCACGATGGTCCCCGGCACCACGCGGCCACCGACCTTCATCCCGTTCTTGCGGAACGAGTCGTCGGCGCGGAGCTGCTCGGCCAGTTCGTCGGGCGTGAGGTAGAACTGCGCAGTCGCGGCCGTGCTCTTGGCGGCCAGGAAGCTGGCCGTGCCAAGGATCAGGAGACCGCCGAGCAGAAACTTCGAGCGCGTGTTCATGAAGCCAACCGTGCTGAGGAAGGGCGTGCACCGCGCCGGTCGCGCGGTCGTCCCTGATGAATTGCCGTCCTACGACTGCTGGTCACGCAACGCGGCGTACCGGCGCACTCGTGCCATGATCGACTCCAGCTCGGCCTCGGCACGCGACCGCTCGTCGGTGGTCATGGTGGAGGGATGCTCGTTCAGGCCCCGCACCCGGTCCAGCATCTCATCGATGAGCGCCCGCAGGACGAGATTGGCCCTCCGGTCGCCAGGCTGTTCCGATGTCGAGATGAGCAGTTCCCCGCTTGAGGTCGTGTACCTGAGCCGCAGACGACGTGTTCCGCCCGTCAACCAACGAATATACCCCCCGGATCGCCCTCCGGCGAGACGCGCAAACCGGCGTCGCGCCGGTTACGCCGTTCCTTTCCGGCGGACTGGCTGCCGCCGGTCGACCATCGCCGTTGCACGGCCGCGGCGTGACCGACGCACCAGCCGGTGCATCGAGCGCCGTGCATCCGTCGTCCGCCGCGGGGCGAACAGTTTCTGGACCAGCGGTCCGGGCACAGGCACCGCCCGCGTCGGCCCGAGGTTTCGCTGATTGGTCCGCCCACGCTCCCCGAACTGCACGCCCCCCGCAATGTCGCACTGGCTCTCGCGCCTCACCCGACCGGTCCCGCTGCCCAACTGGTTCGCCGACTTCCTCGTCCTCATCCCGCGGCTCGTGTGCGGCTACCTCCTCACGAAGGAGTTCGGTGCCCCGAAGTTCGGCCTGCCATGGTCGCCGCCCGACAACAACCTGCGCCTGTTCGAGGTGGCGTTCTGGTTTCCGCAGGACGTCCGGAACTTCGGTGGCGTGTTCGCTCTGGCTCCCGGCCTGTTCGCGTGGCTCGGGGCGTTCAGCGAGGGCGTCGGCGGTATCGCGCTGCTCATCGGTCTCCAGACCCGCCTCTTCGGCCTGCTCGTCGCCGGTACGATGCTGGTGGCGATCTTCGGCCAGCAGTGGGGCAACGGCATGTGGCAGATGCTCCCCGCGCTGGGCTTCCTCTGGTTCGGCCTCTACAGCGTGGTGCTCGGTGCGGGTCGCCTCAGCGTGGACCATCTGCTCACGTCGAGGCGCGCGCCATGAACCGGTTCGCGAAGGTGACGTTTGCGTTCGTTGCAGTGATGCTGCCGTCCGGCTGCGTGCAGCCGGCGTATGAACGCATCGTCGTCTATGAACTCGACGTCTCCGGGCAGAAAGCCGTGACGACCGTCGGAGTTCGCGGTGACGACTCACCGCTGTCGTGGCGGAAGGATCAGCCGATGACGGCCGTCGTCCCGGATTCAC
>DASQZA010000351.1:0-2221 GCA_035638935.1 Gemmatimonas sp.
TCAGGCGCGAACCGGCCTGACGTCATCAGCGGGTGCAGTCCTCCCGTGCAACCGCGGATGCTCGCCTGCGGTGTGACGGGAGAGGGCGTCATCGCACAGGATGACATCGTCGCCGCACGGTGATTCCCGGATCGGATCCGCGCTCCGGGTCAGGCAGAGAGAACCCCGCAGCAATGCGGGGTTCTTTCGTTTCCGTGGCTCAGTCATCCATTGCGTGCTGTCGGACCATGCCATATACTGAACCATATGGTTCAATATGCAGAAGGCCGCTTCGACTCCTCGTTCTTCGCTCTCTCCGACGCCACCCGACGCGGCGTGCTGGAGCAACTCGGACGGGCGGACGCGTCGA
Source organism: Gemmatimonas sp. (assembly GCA_035638935.1). GTDB lineage: Bacteria > Gemmatimonadota > Gemmatimonadetes > Gemmatimonadales > Gemmatimonadaceae > Gemmatimonas. Next base: position 350 of record DASQZA010000351.1, read on the forward strand.
TCACCACCCTCGCCGAGCGATTCGACATGACCCTCACGGGCATGAAGAAGCATGTCGGCGTCCTGGAGCGAGCGGGGCTCGTCGCCACGGAAAAGGTCGGGCGCGTGCGTACCTGCCGCCTCGGCATGCGCAGGCTGCAGGACGAGGCGGAATGGATCGAACGGTACCGCCAGCTCTGGAGCGAACGCTTCGACCGGTTGGACCAGGTTGTCGAGGAACTTTCACGCAAGGAGAAGGTCGATGAACGACGGAAGAGGAAGTGATGCCATCGAGGCGAAGAACCTCACGACCGTGGATCGGACGTCCGAGCTCGAACTCGTCGTCACGCGAACCGTCAACGGTCCCGTGCACCTCGTGTTCGAGGCATGGACCAAGGCGGAACTGTTCAGGCGGTGGTGGGTTCCGCGGTCGTATGGCCTGACGCTGCTCAGCTGCGAGATGGATGTTCGTGTCGGGGGCCAGTATCGCCTGGTGTTCCGTCACGACGATTCGACGATGGAATTCTTCGGCACGTACCTCGAAGTCGTGAAGAACGCACGCCTCGTCTGGACCAATGACGAAGGCGACGCCGGCACGACGGTCACCACGGTGACGTTCGAGGAGAAAGCCGGCAAGACCGTGATCGTCGTGCACGACCTGTATCCATCGAAGGAAGCGGGTGATTCCGGCGCGGCCGGCGCGCTGCCGGAGACGTTCGACCAGCTCGACGAGCTGCTCGCCGGCATGGCATCGGCAACAGAGACAGGATGACTCAGCCTGCCCGCCAACCGGAGCCTGTGCAGGCGGCATGAAGCGTACGCGAAGTGCGGAGGGCAGCCACCAGCGCCGCCTCGCACGCACCCTCGCGTGGCGGGAAGCTGATCCGTCACTGTCAGAGGGCGTCCTTACTCATCCCTGAACGGACGATCGACGTGTCCCGCCATGCGGCGGGCGCGTCGTCCGCACCGTCGGTCGGCAGATCGTCGTGTCCGACGGCATCCACCATCAGGGAGGCGCAGTCGCATGATCCGCACACTTCGTCGCTGGACTCGAGACACCTCGACACTTGTTCGCATCGGTGTCGCCATCGTCGCATTCGCGGCATTTCCCTTCCTCGCAGCGGGACAGGCGCCACCCGCCGTTGCAACGCCGCAGGGTGCGGCAACGGCAGACGTCACGCCCGAGATGATCGCGAGGGCGCAGATGGACGGACGGGCGGCCGCCATGAACGCCGGTGGCTGGTTCGGGCGCAGCGTCGTCATCGGCGTCGCGACCGGATTGATCGGCACGGCCGTGACAGTCGGCGTGGCAGGTGGGAGTGGCGTCGAACTCCCGCCCGAGCAGAAGGTCACCATCGCGCGACAGCCACTCCTCGTCCAGCAGACGTTCGAGAAGTCGTATGCCGACGCGGTGCGGAGCAAGCGGAAGTCCTCATCGTGGAAGGGCGGATTGCTGGGCACGGCCGCCTTCGTAGTACTGCTGCTCTCGTCGTCGGGGTCTTCGCAGTGACGGTGGTCGATATGTGAGCCGGAACGCGAAGGGCCCCGCGGTGAGTTGGGGCCCTTCGTCGCATCGGCGCCGGCTGCGAAGACGAAGGTGAGCCCCTCATGCGCCATGGCGCGCCGGAAATGCTTGCGCGATCATCTTTCACACATGTCACCGCCGCTCACGCTTCCGCCGTCGCTGCAGGCCGCAGTGCACGACCATGCATTTGCACCGGTGTCCGAAGGCGAGTCGGGTGCGGCAGTGCATCGACTCACGGCACCGGGACGGCCGGTGCTGTACCTCAAGCACGGCGCCGGAGAGATCGCGCGCGACATCGTGTTGGAATTCGCGCGTCTCCACTGGCTCGCGGATCGGCTGCCAGTGGCACGGGTGCGTCACTTCGTGTAC
>DASQZA010000352.1:0-20569 GCA_035638935.1 Gemmatimonas sp.
CCGAGGTTTTCAGGAACCGGCTCTGGCGGCCGGTGAAAGCGCCCGTCGGTTTCCATGTTGATCGCGAAGACTTCGCATCCCAGCGCCGTGAGCAGCTGCGGCATGATCGTCGCGCCCGCGCCATGACAGCAGTCGAGGGCGACCCGGAATGCGCGCGCACGAATGCCGGCGACATCCACGTACGGCAGCGACAGCACGGCCGTCAGATGCCGCTCGATCGCCTCGGTATCCGGCTCGATGCGTCCGAGCTTGTCCCATGTCGCGCGGGGTATGCCACTCGTAAGCAGCGAACGCATGGCCGCGCCCTCGTCCGCGGAAAGAAACAACCCGCTCGGCCCGATGAACTTGAGCGCGTTCCACTCGATGGGGTTGTGGCTGGCCGTGATCGCCAGCCCGCCGGCCGCGTGGTGATGTTCGACGGCGAGTTGCACCGTCGGCGTCGGCGCCATGCCGATATCGATGACCGTGCAGCCCACGGATTCGAGCGCCGCATGCGTGACGCGGGTGAACATCGCCCCGGAGACCCGACTATCCCGGCCGACGACGATCGTGCGCGTTCCGCTCGACGACGCCCATGCGCCGAACGCCGCTGCGTAGGTAGCCACGATCTCCGGCGTCAGCGCCTCCCCGACTCGCCCGCGCACACCAGATACGCTCACCATCAGTCCATCAAAGCCCATCATGCTCCTCGAAATTGGGTCGCGAGTCGCCAGCGTGTCGCCATGCGTGGGACAAGCTAGGCATCGAGGCGAGCCTCTCCAATGGAGACGCCTGTCGGGCCCGCTCCGTTACAGCCCCGGTGTTGTGCCATGCGCACGACTGTTCGTGAGGCAACGCACCGAGTAGTCTCCTCGCGTGTCCGAACCACTCGCGCTTCTACCGCTTGCTGTCGCGTCCGGCGCCGGCCGCATCGACCACTACGACGCCGGCCAACTCGTCGCCGCCGGTCTGACGCTCCTGCAACGGTGCGCGCCACTGGTGCGCGCGATGGCCGGGCGCCGGGCGGCAATTCTGCTGCCGACGGGGCCGCAGTTTCTGACGGCAATGGCAGCCTGCGATGGGCGTGGCGCAGTGCTCGTCAATCCGCTGGCGGCTCCGCCGGAAATCGCCTGGCAGTTTCAGGATGCCGGCGTCGGAGCGGTGTTCACGAACCGGTTGCTCTCATCGCGCCTTCCGTCGCAGGCGATGTCCGGCGTGCCGCTGGTGCTCCTCGACGAGGCGCCCCGCCGCGCGACGGTCGCGATCGATGGCCGCTCGATCGAGGTGGATCTCGGTTCGCACCGCGGCTTGCCCATCGAGGGCGCTGCGGACGCATCGGGTCGCGACGAAGAGTGCGCGATCGTGTACACGTCCGCCATGGGCGGTCGGTCGCGAGGAGCCATCCTCACGCACCGGAACCTGATCGCAAACGGCAGGTCGACGGTGGCGGCTGCCGCACTGACTCGTGCCGACAAGGCGCTCGCGATCCTGCCCTTTTCGCATCTCTTCGGACTCACGGTGTCCGGAGTGGCGCCGCTTTTTGCGGGCGGCGTCGTGCTGACGATGGAGCGGTTCCATCCGATCAAGGCGCTCGACACGATCGAGCGCGAAGGCGCCAGCCTCTTGGTAGGGGTGCCGGCGGTCTTCGCCGCAATGGTACAGGCAATCGAGCGGCGCGGTACACCCTTCACGTCACACGCGCTGCGCGTGTGCATTTGCGGCGGTGCCGTATTGCCGGCGTCGGTGCAGGAACGCTTCGCCAACCTGACGGGTGTGGAGCTGCGACAGGGCTATGGCCTCACGGAGGCGGCGCCTGTCACGCTCTTCAACCGCGTTTCCCTGCCGAATGTGCGAGGCACGCTCGGCGTATCGTTCCCGGGGGTCGAGACCACGATCCGTACCCCGGACGGCGGCGGCGAGGTGGCGCGTGGCGTCGAGGGTGAGATCTGCATCCGCGGCGAGAACGTGTTTGCGGGATACGTGAACGGCGCGACGGACGGACTGCGCATCCGCGGCGGATGGCTGTACAGCGGCGACCGTGGTGTCGAGCACGCAGACGGCACGATCGGGTTTCGGGGCCTCTACAAACGCATGTTCACCCGCAACGGGTTCAATATCTATCCGACGGAACTCGAACAGGTCATCGCGTCCATGCCGGGTGTGCGATCAGCCCGCGTGTGGGCAATCCCGGACGATGCTCGCGAGAACGACATCGGTGTCGAGGTCGCGGGCGATGTATCGGAGGCGGACGTGAAGTCGTGGTGCGATGGCCGACTGAGTGCGTACAAGCAGCCGAGCGTGATCACGGTGCGGACCGAGGTGGCGGAGTAGCGGGAAGGGCGCACGGCGAACAGCGAACAGCGCACTGCGAACAGCGCACTGCGAAGTGCAACATCAACAGCTTTCCGCGGATTACACGGATTGGGCGGATTACGCGAATCAAGCCGACTCGGTGGTTTGCTTGATCCCACTGATCCCTGTTATCCGCGAGATCCGCGGAAAGCAGTTCGTCGTTGCTGCTCGTCGCCAACCCCGCTTGCGCTACGCCACAATCTGCAGTGAACGCACCGGCCGCTGCGTGTTGCGGTCTGGCCATGGCAGCGCACCGCTCTCGAGCACGCGTTCGAACGCGGCGACGCACTCCGTGCAGAACTGTGTGCCGGCGCATCGGCGCAGCTCGGCGATTGCGACTTCTGCACTCACGCCCGCGCGATATGGGCGGCCGCTCGTCATCGCGTCGAACGAATCCGCGACTGCCGTGATACGGGCTTCCATTGGGATGTCGGTTCCACAGAGCCCGTCAGGTCCGCCCTTGCCGTCGATGCGCTCGTGATGCGATCGCACGATCGCGAGCGCGTGTGGCATCTCGCGCATGAGTGGCGCGAGCAGTCGCCACCCGATGACCGGATGCTCCATCACGTGCGCATACTCCTCGTCCGTCAGTGGGCCGTCCTTGTTCAATACGGCCTCGCGAATGCCGATCTTGCCGATGTCGTGCAACCGGCTCCCGTACTCGATCTCCTCGAGCAACGACGTCGGTAGGCCCAGCTCGCGCGCGATGGCCATCGCATAGCGGGACACGCGCGTGCTGTGTCCCCATGTGTAGGAGTCCTTCACCTCGAGCGCCTCGGCGAGCGACTGCAACGCGGCGAGAAACAGGTCTTCGTACTTCCGCGTCTGCGCCAGGACACGCTCTTCGAGCAGGGTGCGGTAGGCGAGATTTTCGAGCACGAGACGTCGCTTCTCGAACGCCTGACGCAAGCGCGCGCGCAGTTCGTCCAACCCGAACGGCTTCGTGAGATAGTCGAGCGCTCCCGCTTCGAGGCAACGCACCGCGAGATCGACGTCGGAGGCGGCGGTGATGATGACCACCGAGGTATCGGGCCAGCGCACGCGAACAGTGCGCAGCAGTTCACCCCCGTCCATCTCCGGCATGTGATAGTCGGAGATCACCAGTGGGATGTGCGTGGCCTCGAGCATCCGGATCGCCTCGACGCCGGAACTCGCTTCACTGCAGGCGAAGCCATCTGCCTCGAGCACACGTCGAAGGATTGTGCGAAGTGCCGGCTCGTCGTCGACGATCAGACAGCTCGTCGCTGGCGAGGAGGTCGTGATGGGCGTCTCGGTCACCGGCACTATGCTGCCGGCTTTGGTTCGAACGGCCCCAACGGGCCGGCCGGCCGTGCTCGCCCGCCGTTGCCGCGAGCACTAGCTTCCCCCGCTGACCGCACCAAACGGAGCCCATGACGCGCATTTTCGACGAAGACAGCACCGGTGGCATGTCCACCCGTGGCATTCACGCCGGTCAGCGACCGGACATTCTCTCGGGCGCCATCATGACGCCCGTGTACCTCACGTCCACCTACGTGCAGGACGGGTTCGGGACGAACAAGGGATACGAGTACGCGCGGGGGAAGAACCCCACCCGCGAGGCGCTGGAGCGGAACATTGCCACGCTCGAAAGCGGCCGCCACGGATTCGCATTTTCGAGCGGCATGGGATGCCTCGACTCGATCATGAAGCTGTTCCGCGCGGGCGACCACATCGTGTGCGGGGAGAATGTCTACGGCGGGACGTTCCGCCTCTTCGATAAGATCCTGCGGCATATGGGGCTGTCCTTCACCTATGTGGACACACGCGATCCGCAGCACGTCGAGGATGCGATGACACCGTCCACGCGGGCACTGCTCGTGGAGACGCCGACGAATCCCTTGATGCGACTGACCGATCTGAGCGCCATGAGCGACATCGCCAAGCGCCATCAGTCCCTGCTCGTTGTCGACAACACCTTCGCGACGCCGATTTTCCAGCGTCCGCTCGAGGTCGGAGCTGACATCGTATGGCATTCGACGACCAAGTACCTCAACGGCCACTCTGATATGATCGGCGGCGTCGCAGTGGTTCTTGAGGACGACCTGGCTGCGCGGCTCCAATTCATTCTGAATGCAGCCGGTGCCGTCCCGGGCCCATTCGATGCCTGGCTCGCGCTGCGCGGCACCAAGACGCTCGCGCTGCGCATGCGGCAGCACGATATCGCGGGCCGGCAGATCGCGAAGTACCTCGTTGAACGCCTCGGTGAGGACTCCGTGATCTATCCCGGCCTGCCCCATCATCCGCAGCACGATCTCGCAGCGCGGCAGATGAGCGGCTTCGGCGGCATGATCACGCTCGAGCTCGGAACTCGTGAGCGTGCACGTCAGCTTCTGGAAGGCGTCAAAATCTTCGCGCTCGCCGAGTCGCTGGGCGGGGTCGAAAGCCTCATCAGTCATCCTGCAAGCATGACGCACGCGTCCATTCCCGAGGACCAGCGCGCGACCCTCGGCATCTCCGAAGGCATGGTACGACTCTCGTGCGGGGTCGAGGATGTCGAGGACCTGCTGGCCGACCTCAACCGTGCGCTCCCGACATAGACCGGTGCACAACCGGGGGTGAATCGGGTATCGGGCGGAACTTGCCGTGGAACGGGCCGTAGGGAATCCAGTGATTTCCCTGCGGCCCATTCGCGTTGCCGCCGTGATACCTCGCCGCTCCCGACACCGAGTCCGCCATGACTGCTCCAAGCACCGGAATGAATGCCGCACGCACACCGCTCACACAGATCTCGTCCGTTACGTGGGAGCATCCGGCAGATCGCGCCGCACTGAATTCGCTGCGGGCCTTGCCTGGTTTCGACACCGTGGTGCGACGCGTCGCAAGCCTCACCGGCGAGCGCACAGTGCGCAACCTGTTCCTTGGCGATGCCGTGCTCGTTGGGCCGACGCAACGACCCGCGCTCTATGCCCTGTTCCGCGATGTCCTCGCCGCGCTCGACTGGCCGGACGCCGGGGGACAGGAGCCGCAGCTGTACGTGACGCAGTCGCCGATCGTCAGTGCGACTGCGGTCGGATTCGAGAATCCGTTCATCGTCATCAGTTCCGGTACGCTCGAATTGCTGGATGACGACGAGCGCCGTTTCGTGCTCGCGCATGAACTCGGTCATATCATGAGCGGTCACATGACGTATCGCACCATGGCGATCATCATGGTGTACTTCGGGGTCGCGGTGTTGCCCTTTCTCGGTGCGGTGGCGCTGCTGCCGTTTCAGCTCGCGCTGCTCGAGTGGTATCGGAAGTCGGAACTGTCGGCCGATCGGGCCGGCTTGCTGGGCACGCAGGACCCGCGTGGCAGCATGATGGCATTCCTGAAGCTCGCCGGCGGCAAGCAGCTTGGTGACAGCATCGACCTCGACGCGTATCTCGCCCAGGCCGTGCAATACGAGACGGGCGGCACGGGCTGGGACAGCGTGCTCAAGGCGCTCAACACGGTGCTTCGTGAGCTTCCCTTGCACACGGTGCGCGCCGCCGAGCTGCACCGGTGGGAGCAGTCCGGTGCATATGCAGACATCGTCGCCGGCGGATTCACGACGCGAGGTGCTGCCGGCGCGCGCCCGCTCGGCGACGATGTGCGGGATGCGACCGACTACTACGCCGAGCAGGCGAAGGCCGCGGTCGACTCCGTCGAAGATGTGCTGAACAAGGCGGCGAACGCCTTCAAGGACGCCTTCCGCGCGACGTCTGCCTTGTAGCGCACCGGGCCGGTTAGCTTTCGTCCGACCGTCATGGAGGCGGTCCGGCACTGGCCTGGCATGAAGATCCTGCTCGTTGGCAGCGGCGGACGCGAACACGCGATCGCCGCTGCGCTTTCCCGTGAGAACACATCCATCGACATCATCGCGGCGCCCGGCAATCCCGGCATCGCGGAGTATGCGCGCCTCTCCGCGACGCCCGCATCGGACGTGCGGGCCATCGGCGAACTCGCCGAACGCGAGGGCGTGGCGCTGGTGGTCATCGGGCCAGAAGCCCCCCTTGCCGAGGGCCTCGTGGATCACCTGGCGCTGCTGCGGGTGCCCGCGTTCGGGCCCACGCGGGCGGCAGCAAGGATCGAGACGTCCAAGGCCGACACGAAAGCCATGCTGATGACCGCAGGCATCCCCACCGCGCGCGCGGAGACGCACCGGGTGGCGGCGACGGCCAAGGAAGCCGTGCGCGCGCGCTTTGGGGCACAGTGCGTGATCAAGGCGAGTGGGCTCGCCGCCGGAAAGGGCGTCTTCGTCTGCACCTCTCCCCGCGAGGCCGACCAGGCGATCGATCGCATTCTCGACGACCGTGCGTTCGGCGATGCCGGCAACGAGTGCCTCGTCGAGGAATTCATGACCGGCGAGGAGCTGTCGATCTTCGGAGTCACCGATGGTACGCACGTGCTGCCTATGCTCGCCGCGCAGGATCACAAGCGGCTGCTCGACGGCGACGACGGCCCCAACACGGGCGGCATGGGGGCGTACGCACCGGTGTCGCTCGCGACCGCTGCGTTGATGGACGACATCACAGAACGGGTGTTCCTGCCCACCCTGCACGCGATGCGCAAGCGCGACACACCATTTACCGGCTTGCTGTATGCCGGCATCATGCTGACTCCGGAAGGTCCAAAGATCGTGGAGTTCAACTGTCGGTTCGGAGATCCCGAAACGCAGGCGATTCTGCCGCTCCTCGAAAGCAGTCTCCTCGAACCGATGATGACGGTCGCGCGCGGCGGATCGCTGAAGAACATGTCCGCCTTCGCGTGGCGCAACGCGGCCGCCGTGACCACCGTCGTGGCGGCGGCCGGATATCCCGACGCGCCGCGCACTGGTGAACGCGTTCACCTTCCCGCGTTCAGCGACGAGATCGCAGTGTTTCATGCGGGAACCGCGCTGGGCGCCGACGGGGCGCTGATGACGAGCGGGGGCCGGGTCGTGTCGGTGACGGCCATCGCTCCGGAGTTCGATGCGGCGCAGGCGAAAAGCCGCGACGCCGCGTCACGCGTCGAATTCACCGGCGCGTACTTTCGACGCGACATCGGATGGCGCGAAGCCGAACGTCGTGCCAGAGCTTCCGGAAACTGAAACGATCGCGCGTGACCTCGACGAGCTCGTTCGAGGCGCGCGTATTTCCGGAGTGACCGTGCGCCGCGCCGATGTGCTGCGGGAACACGACGCTGCAGCATTCCACGAGGCACTTGCCGGTACCACCGTACGGCGCGTTTGGCGACGCGCAAAGCTGATCGTGGTCGATACCGTGCGTGACCATCCGCACGGCATCGACTGGCGGATCGTGGTCCAGCCGCGCTTTACTGGTGGGCTGCTGATCGACGACGGATCCGTCCCGGAGCCAGAGCGAGCGTACGTCGCCGTGACGTTTCACCTCGCCGACGGGCGTGTCGTGCACTACCGGGACGTGCGCCGACTGGGCACGGTCGCGCTGATGACGCCCCTGCGGTGGTCGGAGTATGAAGGAGGGTTGGGTATCGAACCTCTTGACCCCGGCCTCGGCGCGGCCGAGTTTTCGGCACTTCTTCGGTCGTCACGAATGGCGGTCAAGGCCTTCCTGATGGACCAGCGAAAGCTCGTCGGGATCGGCAACATCTACGCAAACGAGGCACTGTGGCGATCAGGAATCGATCCGTCGCGCGAAGCGCGAGACCTGAGCGATGCCGACGCCGTGCAGTTGCTCGCCGCGCTGCAGGACGTCCTGCGCGCCTCCATTGCGGCTCGGGGCACCAGCTTTCGTGACTATCGCGATGCGAGAGGTGAGCGCGGCGGATTCGTTGCGCAGCTTGCCGCCTACGGGAGAGCTGGGGAACCATGCCAGCGCTGTGACCGCCGACTCGTCGGCACGCACGCCGTCGACGGCCGCAGCACCGTCTTTTGCCCGACCTGTCAACGGTAAGCAGTCCACGCCTACAAGTACGCGGGCAAGTTCGCGTGCGAGCACACGTGCGACCGCGAGTGCGCAAAGGAAGGCGAAGGCCGCACACTCCCAGCTTGACTTGGCGGTCGGCTCCCCGGAAGCGGATGTCGCGCACCTGCGCGAGCACGTGCGTGCCGGAGCACGCAACCATCCCGGCGTGTATCTCATGCGTGGGCCACACGGCGAAGTCCTGTACGTCGGCAAGAGTACGCAGCTGCGCACGCGCCTGCTCTCGTACTTCCGTCTGCCCTGGCCCGAGCACAGGCATGCGCGCATGCTGCGGGAGACCGCACGCATCGAGTGGGAGGAAACGCCCAGCGAGTTTTCGGCGCTGCTGCGGGAAGTGCGTCTGATTCGTGCACACCTCCCTCGGTACAACATCAAGTCGGCGCGACCGCTCGATCGCTGGTGGGTCGTCACGCTCGGCGAGGGCCCCGCACCGCGACTCAAGGTGCAGCGTGCAAGCCTCGCCATGCGAGGTCGCAGTCAGAACGCCGTGGTGGGACCGTTTGCCAGCCGAGCACCCCTGGTGAATGCGCTGCGTGTGCTCAACGATGCGCTCGGGCTTCGCGACTGCACGGAGCGGGTTCCCATGGTGCTGCGCGATTCCGGTGACTTGTTCGACCACAGCGACTATCCCGCAATGACACGCCGCCCGGGATGTCACCGCTACGAAACCAAGCGATGCCTTGGGCCGTGCATAGGTGCAACGTCGAGCAGCGAGTATCGTGTGCAGATCGGGCGCGCGCGTGCCGTGCTCGAGGGCCGCGACGACGGGCCGCAACAGCAGCTCATAAGCGAGATGGCGATCGCGAGCGCCGCGCTTTCGTATGAGCGAGCAGGCTGGATCCGTGACCGCCTTGCCGCGTTGCAGGCACTCGAGGCACAGCTGTCCCGGGTGCGCGAAGCCATGACGCGTCCGAGCTGCGTGTACGCAGTGCCGGGAGTCGATGGAGACGATCGTCTCTATCTCATCCGTCACGGTCGCGTCGTCGAGGAAGCGAGGTGCCACGACGCGGACTCCGTGAACACACTTCAGGCTCGCGAACGTGTGGAGATGCCGTCGCCCGTGAGCGCGCCCGCCGATCAACTCGATGAACTGCTGATGATCGAACAGTGGTTTCGGACGCGGCCCGCGGAGCAATCGTTTGCAGCGCCGACCGTCGTGGGCGCGCTGCAGGCCTTGGCAACCGGCCTGTCAGCGCGCGCCGCGATCTAGTCGTCGTCGCGGAGCAGCGTCAGGTCAGGGAGCAAATCCGGCGGATCGTCGGGCACGACGTCGCCCTCGCCAAGCGGAATGATCTTCACCTCGACCTGACGATTGTAAATGAACAGCTTGGCGACGCTCGGCAGCAGCTTGAAGCGTTGCGGACCCGCTGCACCTGGATTCACAACGGTGCGCCGCGCCGCCTGCGTCACGAGCTGCTGATGCGTGTGCCCGTAGACGATGATGTCGGCGTTGGTGTAGCGACCGACCAGCTGCGGCGGCTTGGGACTTCCGAGTTCGTGGCCGTGCGTGACCACAATGCGAAGACCGCCAATGGTTTCCTCGATGCGCTCCACCAGATCGGCGCGTCCGGGAGCGTCCGTATTGCCCCACACCGCCTGAATCGGTGCGATCGTCGCGAGCTCCGTGAGGACTTCGGGTGGCCCGACGTCACCTGCGTGAAAAATCCGCGATACGCCGCTCAGTGCTGCGAACACTTCCGGACGGACGAGACCATGTGTGTCGGAGATCAGTCCGATGACGATGCGATCCTGTGGGTTGGACATCAGTGAACGGTAAGCATGTTACGCTCGGCAGCAATACGCCGCCGAGCCCGCGGGGACCGCAGCTTGTGTCCTCGCCCGGCTGGCTACAGGGGACCGTCGCGAAAGTTGCACCGCGGCATGTAGCCGAGCCCGTTTCGGGCGCGCGTGGTATCGAGCACGCAGCTGTCGGCCAGACCGGAAACTGCAAAACGGGTGAGGGGAGGGTCGTCGCGCCGCCCGCTTGCTCGCCATGCGGCCTCCAGTGAAGCCGCGATGATCCAGGCGAGCGGCTTCGGCACATACCGCAGCTTGACCGACAGTCCGCGACGAGAGAACATCGTGCGCAGCAGTTCGTCGACCGTCGGCGCTTCGTCGTCGGCGATGTTGTAGATGCCGCCCGGTGCGCACGGCTGTAGCGCAGCGCACACTGCGTCCACAAGGTTGCCGAGGTGCGTGACTGAAATCCTGTTGTGGCCGGTGCCAGGCACGGTGAGTACGCCGCCACGGCATGCCGCCATGACACGCGGCCACAGTGTGGTGTCGCCCGGCCCATATACGATGTGCGGTCGCAGAACGACAGCGCCGCTGCCGAACGCCAGAGCGAGTTCTTCACCAGCGCGCTTGCTCCCGCCGTAACGGGAACTGCTCGAGCACGACGCGGACTCGGCAATCGCGACCGACGAATGTGGCGCATACACGCTCGCCGTGCTCACATACACGAAGCGCGCTCCCTGCGGTGTGCCGGCGATGACGTTGCGCGTGCCGGACACATTCGAGCGCCAGAATTCGCGGCGCGGCGCGCACTGCCTGACCAGCGCCGCACAGTGAACGACGGCATCGACGTCGAGCGAACGAACCGCATCCGTAATGTCCCATTGGGTGTAGCTCGCGAACGACTCGTGACGTTCGTCGACGACATTGCTGACCGTGCGCCTTCCGAATGGCAGCACGTGGTGCCCGGCCTCGTGCAGCGCGCGAGTGACCGCGCCGCCGACAAAGCCGCTCGCTCCAGTCACGGCCACTCTCACGGAACAGCAAATCCCGTTGCCAGCTCACCTGCGGCTGTGAGTCCGAGCTTACGACGCAGGGCTGACTTGTCGATCTTGTGAGATCGCCCGCTCTCCGGCAACGATGCGATGACGATGCGGTCCGGCTGGGCCGAACTGTCAAGGCGCAGTGGACCAGAGCGGACGGACTCCTGCACACGCGCGATGAGGGCAGCAGGGTCAGCCCCGGCTTCAGGCTCGACGACCAGGATCAGGCGTTCGTCCGCCAGCGCGGCGTCGAAATCTCCCACGAGCGCCGCGCGCCGCACTCCGGGGGTCTGCTCGACGAGTGGCTCGTAGAGCGCGGGATAGATGTTGTGTTCGCCGCGAATGATCATGTCGGACGTCCGCCCGAGCAGCACGACGCGGCCGCCGCTGATGCTGGCCAGATCTCCACTGCGATGTTCGAGCACCGGCGGTTCACCGACATAGCCGGCAAACATCCGGTCACCGGATATGCAGAGATGTCCATCGCCGTCGACGCGTACGTTGACGCCCGGGATCGGTGTGCCTACCAGGTCACCAGGCCCGTCGTACTCGACCTTTTCGCGAAGGGAGACGCGCGCTACCGGGAGCACCTCGGTCGCGCCGTACACGCACCAGGCAACGGTGTGCGGCGGCAGGACTTCGGCCAGCCGAGAAAGAAAGGCGGCGCGCACGGGCGCGGCACCGATCATCAGGGAACGAACCGTGTCGGGCACCCGCTTGCCGGACGCAAGGCAGGCATCGAGCAACAGCCGGCAATCCCGTGTAACGAGGAAGGCATGCGTGACGTGCTCACGATGAAAGAGCGCCAGCGCGCGCGCGCCGCTGAATTCGCGGTCTCCCGGAATGACCGCACGTGCGCCCGCGAGCAACGCGGGCAGGATCAGGTGCAGATCCCGCGCACACATGGTATCGGTGCTCGTGAGCGCGAGCTCCCCCTGCACCGCTGCAATGATGGCATCCAGCGACCGGCGCGTATGAATGACCGCTTTGGGACTGGCGGTGGTGCCGGATGTGCAGACGATGAACGACGCCGCATCATCAGTCAGCTCGCTGGTCACCGCACCCTCGCGTATACGATGGGAAGCCGCCGAAGACCCTGGAATCGCTGTGGCCGCATCGCTCCGCTCGAGTCGTTGCGCGCGCTTCCCTTCGCGGAGCAACCTTCGGTAGGAAACTGAAGGGGGGGCCCCCGGTAACTGCGGCCCAACGCGCACGAACCGGGCGCCCTGAACCCGCCCCAGCGGCGCAAAGTGCATCCCGCGAGAGCGAAGCAGGCGCGCAACGAATCCAGAAGGTGCCGCAAGCAGCAGACTCTCTGCGAACACCCACCTGGGGCGAAGCGTCGCCATGCGCGCATCGAACAGCGTGTCGGAGACGCCGGGATCCATCGGCAGCAGCACGCCACCCAGCTCGTGCACCGCCAGCACCAGTACAATCGCGGACACACCCGGGCGGACGGAGAACAGCACCGGATCGCCCGCGCGCATGCCCCGGTCGCGCAACGCGCGCACAGCGCTGTCGATGCGTTCCACGAGTTCCTCGCGCGTCACGCTGCTCCCGCCGGATTCGGTGACCGCGGTCGTGCCGGGTGAGCGCAGCGCGTGCGCCCGAATCGTGCTGATCCACGATGCGGTGCTCATCCGGCGTCGCCTGCGAGGCGTAGTTCCAGCGTACTCCACGCCGGCAGCAGGACGTTCCGTGCAGCGCGGCGCCGGACGACACGGAGCGTGCCGGGGAGTGCGGTGAACGCGGCTACGACGTGCCGCAGCGTACGCTGCGCGAGCGAGAAACCCAGGCAGAAATGAGTGCCTGCACCGTACCAGAGATACCGTGCACGCGCGTCATGTACCCGGGCTACGTCGAAGCGATCGCCATCCGGAAACAGTGTGCTGTCGCGTGCACAGTTCGCGGTGACGATGACGACGCGGGTCCCCGCGCGAATGCGGCGACCGGAAAGCAGCGTGTCGTGCGCGGCAACGCGAAGTGTGGCTGGCACGGGGCATATGAAACGCATGGCCTCGTCGACGGCACCGTTGAGCAACGACGGGTTGTGCTGCAGCACGGCGATCTGCCCGGTGTCGACGAGGAGCGCGATCATTCGCGGAATCGCCACACCAAGGGTCAGTGCCCCAGCCACGAAGAAGATCGAGAGTACGCCCCGTGTCTCCTCCTCGGTGCAATCGAGCGCCTTGAGCCGCGCAACCAGCGATATCTCCGGCAGATCGGGACGTTGGAAGGCGTCGTGCGCGAACGACAGCAGCCGCTGCTGATCCTGCCGCACTGCCGCCAGTCGCGACCCAGCGAGCGGAGTGAGCTGCAAGGCCGAGGCGATTCGCTGGCCGAGTGCATGCACTTCACGGGCTCGATCGTCGATGTCGGCCGTGGGCGCATTCGGTGTCGTGCCCAACAGCGTGAATGTCAGCCGGCCACTCAGGGTGCGAGCCACGTGCGCCACGTCGACAGTCGCTCCGCCACGCAGTCTCTCGAGCGCGTCGGTGAACGGCGACAGCGACGCCGCCAGCCACGCTTCCCCGTGCGACGGATCAGTCAATCCTCCAAGCCGCTGGCGAAACTGGCGGTGCGCTTCGCCATCCATGTTCGCCAGCGCTCGCGGCCCGAACGCTTGCGTCATCACGGCAGCGATGCTGCCCTCACCGTTCTTCGTGAAGTCGCGATCGCGCGAGAGGATTTCGTGCGAGAGAAGCGCGTCGTTGACCACGAGCCCGAGTCCGGGCACATGGACCACCGGGCCGAGGTGCCGGATGGCACGCGCCATGGGCCATGCAACCGGGTGGGCGGCAAGATTCGCGCGGGAGTCCTGCCACGCTGCAGTCATCGAACGTCGACCACGAGCGGCCGATAGCCGTGGTTGCGGTACCAACGGAGCACGTTCACGAATCCGTACGCGCGCACCCTGCGTACCGAGTTGTAGACGATCATGTCATCGCGCACCGCAGCGCGATCGGTCATCTGTCGTACCGCTTCTGACAGTGCGCGATCCTCGTGCACATGCTCGATCGCCGTTCGCGGGAAGCCACCTGCGCGCTCGTACAATCCCGCCGTAATCGCCAGGTTGTTGCCGGCGGCCATGAAGTACGGGTAACGAAACTGCGGCCCGCGTCGCGCGTAACGACCATACCGCTCGGCCAGCGCCACCATCGCCGGCAGGACGAAACGCTCACGCAGTGTGAGCCCTTCGTCGGTACGCGGGCGGATTCGGCCCGCTGCGAAATCGAGGCCGTCACGATCGAAGGCCGTACGCACGGCGGTGGTCCACCACGGGTCAGGCACGCAGTCGGCGTCAGTGCGCGCCACCACATCGGCACCGAGTGCGATGGCTGCCCGAAAGCCCGTGTCGGCCGCCGCGCCGGTACCCTTCTGTGCCTCGTCCACTAGGTGAACCCGAAACGGCGCAGCCGACTGGAACCGGATCGCGATTGCGCGCGATCCGTCCGTGCTGCCGTTGTCGACGAGCACCACTTCAAAATTCGAGTCGCGCTGCTGCTCCAGTGCACGAAGCGTCGCAGGCAACATCCGTTCCTCCTGGTAGAATGGCACCACGACGAAGAGGCGACAGGTCATGCGGTCACACTCATGTGTCGACCACGACGAGGCCTACGCTCATTCCGCTTGCCATGCCTATCCAGAGGATCCGCTGCCCCGCGGCGATGCTCCCCTTCGCGACCCCGTGCGCGTGCGCCACGGGCAGCGATGCCGACGCCATGTTGCCGAATTGGGCGACCGTGCATTCGACCTTGCCAACCGGAATGCCCGTCGCGCGCAGCATCTCGGCGTGATACGGCACCCCCACCTGATGCACCAGGATGCGATCGGCATCGTCGAACGTGACGCCGGCCCGCTCCATCAGACGTTGCAGCATCGCCGGACCGTGCGATACGAACGCATCCTTGAGTGCAGGCCCATCTCCCGCGAGGTACGCCATGTCATCCCCGCGAGGATACATCGATCCACCCGATGCAATCGTGGCGAGCGGCCAGTGCATGCTTCGTGACTCGAAGCCGCAAAACCGGATGCCGCGCTGCTGGTTCGTGCGACGCAGTACCATGGCGGCGCCGGCATCGCCCATGGTGAAGCCCGGAAAGTATCGGCGGAACTCACCACTATCGCGAATGTCGTAGCGGGCGGCGCGCGAGCAGATTTCACCGGTCACAACCAGCGCTGTCCGGGCGCGTCCGCTGACGATCATGGCGTCAGCCACCTGCACGCCGTTGAGAAAGCTGTTGCAGGCGTTCTTGATGTCGAAGACCGCACAGTTGGTGCCGAGTTTCTGCTGCACGATGTGCGAGGTCGCCGGCTCGATCAGGTCCTGTCCTGCCGCTGCAAAGATCAGCAAGTCGATGTCCCGGACACCCAGCTGCGCGTCGGCAAGCGCGCGGCGTGCGGCTGCTACTGCGAGGTCCGAGCATTGTTCATGGTCTTCGGCAACCCGTCGGGTTTCTATGCCCGTGCGAGCAGCGATCAGGCCACGCCGGATGCGCAGTCCGGGGCTCGCAGCGGCGATCATATCCTCGACTTCGCAACTCGTACGAACCCGGGCCGGCACGTATGCCGCGAGGGAGAGCACCTCCGCCGTTGCGGCAGAGTCGTTCGCTGCCGCGACTCTGCGAACAGGCGCGGCAGGCTGCGGGTGGGAAGAGGCGAACTCTCGCATGGCATGATGGATACCCCGGGGTAGCCACCCCGTCCATGCGTCAATTGACGTAGGTGAATTTCCCTGTGCTCAGTCGTCGGCCCAGCGACGTCCGAGTGTGTGTTCCACGTCCAGATGATCGAGCACGCGGGCGACAACGAAGTCCACGAGGTCAGCGATGCTTTCCGGCCTGTGATAAAAGCCCGGGGCCGCGGGCATCACGAGCGCGCCTGCTCGCGTAACCGCCGTCAGATTCTCGAGATGGACGAGAGACAACGGCATTTCGCGCGGAACCAGGATCAGACGCCGTTGTTCCTTGAGAGTGACGTCGGCCGAGCGCTCGACGAGCGATCGAGACGATCCGTGGGCGATGGCACTCACGGTTCCCATCGAACATGGGCAGATCACCATGCCACTCGTGCGTGCGGATCCCGACGCGGGTGCCGCACCGCGGTCACCGTCGTCGAAGACCTTGACGTACTCGTCGAACGCTGCGGGGCCGCAGTGTTCGCGCAACGCGGCGAGATCGGGCACATCGGTCTCGGTTTGCAGCAGGCGAAAACCGTGACCGGAGACGATGAGCCAGATCGGATGGCGGGCGGCGCAAAGCTGATGCAGCAAGCGAAGCGCGTACGGCGCCCCGGATGCACCCGTGATCGCGAGGACGAGTGGGTGGCGCGAGGACAACTGAGAGACGGGCGCGTTCATGCCAGAACACCCTGCGCCAAGTATCGCGCCGCGGCCACCACGATCAGAAATCCAATGGAAATGACGCCATTCATGGTGAAGAACGCTGCGTCGAGCCGCGTCAGGTCGTCGGCCTTTACGAGCCGATGCTCCCACACCAGCATGGCCGCGACGAGCGCGACGCCTCCCCAGAGTACGGAGTTCACCCGCGTACTCGCGCTGCCCGTCTGCCCTTCTGCCGCGAACGGCGCGTCAGCCATACTGAACGGGTCACCCAGCACGACGAGCGCGAGGCACACGACCGCAGTCACGTGCAGTGCGCGCGACAGCAGGATGGCGTTGGGCACTCCGATGGCGGAGGGTATGGAGTGCAACCCCTGGCGCCGGTCGAACTCGGCGTCCTGCAACGCATAGAGAATGTCGAAGCCGCCGGACCAGGTCACCACGACGAGCGCGAGGGTGCACAGCATCCACCACGGATCGCTCCAGGTGCCCGCCACGGCGAGGTAGCCGCCGACCGGCGCGATGGAGAGGCCAACGCCAAGCCACAGGTGCGACCAGCGGGTGAAACGCTTGGTGTAGCTGTACCCGAAGATCCAGAGCAGCGCGACCGGCGAGAGCAGCAGACAGAGCGGGTTGAGCTTCCACGCGGCGTACACGAACAGCATGGACGCCGCGAGCACTGCAGCTTTTGCCTGTCCGACCGACAGCGCGCCGCGCGGAATTTCACGCATCGCAGTGCGCGGATTCGCGGCATCGACGTCGCGGTCCACGATGCGGTTGAAACCCATGGCAGCAAAGCGCGCGGCCGTAAACGCGAGCAACGTCCAGCCGACCATGGAGGGCGTGATCGGAAAGCGCGCGCTCGCGATGAGGACCCCAACCAGCGCGAACGGCATTGCGAAGACGGTGTGCGGCAACTTCACGAAGTTGGCCAGGCGCACCAGCAGCGACCCGCCATCGATGAGCTGCCCGTCTCGCGCTCCATCGGGCGGGACGATGGCGCTCATGACATACCCAGCGTCGGCCACATGGCGTCGACCCGCGCCCGAGTGGCCTCGTCCATGTGAATGACTTTCGGCCAGGCGCGAGTGAAGCCCTCCTCCGGCCACTTGCGTGTTGCATCGATGCCCATCTTGCTGCCGTAGGTGAACGCTCGGCTCGCATGGTCCAGGACATCCACGGGTCCCATCGTGAACCGCACATCGCGTTCGGGATCCATGTTGTTGAGTGCGACCCACCATGCCTCGACCGGGTTGCGCACGTTCACCTCCTTGTCCACGACCACGAGCACCTTGGCGAGCGACATCAGCCCCTGGCCCCACAGCGCGTGCATCACCTTGTCGGCGTGGCCTGGATACTTCTTGTCGATCGACACGAAGACGAGGTTGTGAAACCCGCCCTCGGCCGGCATGTGATAGTCGACCACTTCCGGTGTCGTGAGCTTCAGCAACGGCAGAAAGATCCGCTCCGTCGCGTGGCCGAGGTAGAAGTCCTCCATCGGCGGACGTCCGACGATGGTTGTCGCGTACACGGGGTTCCGGCGCATCGTCACTGCCGTCACGTGCACCTTCGGATACAAGTCCGCTTCCGAATAAAAGCCCGTGTGATCGCCGAACGGCCCTTCGACCACGAGCGCTTCTGCCGGATCGATGTACCCTTCGATCACGAAATCCGCGTCGGCGGGCACTTCCAGATCACAGGTTACCGCCTTCGCGAGCTTCACCGGGTCCCGTCGGAGAAAGCCGGCGAAAAGAAATTCGTCGATGTTCGGTGGCAGCGGTGCGGACGCCGAATACATGCTCGCCGGATCTGCACCGATCGCGATGCACACGGGCATCTTCTCACCACGTTCGGCCATCTGTCGCATGTGTTCCGCACCGGTCTTGTGCCGCTGCCAGTGCATTGCCACCGATCGCTTGTCGAGCTGCTGCACCCGGTACATGCCGACGTTTCGGATACCACGTGCCGGATCCTTCGAGATGACCATCGTCAGCGTGACGTATGGCCCGCCATCCTCCGGCCAGCATGTCAGCACGGGAATCTTGTCGAGATCGATCTCGTCACCGCGCCACACCACCTCCTGGCAGGCGGGTGTCCCGGAGCGAATCCGCGGCGGGAACTTCGCGACCTCCATCAGCCGGGGAAGCAGCGAAAGCTTGCCGAGAAAACCTTCCGGAACCTTGAGATCGAGCAGCTCGGTGATCCGGGCGCCGATCGTGTCCAGATCGTCGACCCCGAGCGCCAACGCCATGCGCCGCATCGAGCCGAACAGATTGATGGCCACCGGAAACGGTGAACGCGTGCCGTCGCGCAGCACGGGATGTTCGAAGAGCAACGCCTTGCCGCCCCCCGGTTGTTTGGAGACGCGATCGGCAATCTCGGTGAGTTCGAGGTGCACGCGCACCGGCGCCGTGATGCGCTGCAGTTCGCCCGCGCGCTCGATGGCGGCGATGAAGTCCGAGAGTGTGTCGAGCGACATGGGTAAAAGCTAGGCGCGGCCGACGTGGATGGCTGCGATGCCGAACGTAAGTCGTTGCCAGGTCACGTCCGCGAAGCCCGCATTGCGCAGCTCATCGGCGAGTCGCTCCTCCGTCGGGAACTGTGCGACGGACATCGGCAGGTAACTGTACGCGGTACGATGTCCGCTGATGAGACGTCCGACGAATGGCAACACGAAGTGGAAGTACGAGTGATAGAACACGCGAACGAGTGGATTGCGCGGCGTGGAGAACTCGAGAATCACGAAGCGCGCGCCGGGCTTCAATGTGCGGTGCACCTCACGCAATCCGAGCGCGAGATCGGCCACATTGCGAATGCCGAATGCCACGATCGCGCCGTCGAGGCTGCGGTCGGCGAACGGCAGCGCGAGAGCGTCTGCCCCGACCGGCGCGAGCACCTCGGGCGACGCCTTGCCCTTCCCATGGCGCAGCATCGGTACGGCGAAGTCGGCACCCACGACGAGACCGTCGAAACCACCCTCCCGTGTCAACGCCGCTCCGACGTCGAGGGTGCCCGCACACAGGTCGAGATACGTGCCGGTGCGCCGCTCTTTCCACGCCAGCGTGCGCAGAGCGCGACGCCGCCAGGCCCGGTCGATGTTCAGCGAAAGGACATGGTTCAGCAGGTCATAGCGCGGCGCGATGTCCGAAAACATCTGCTGCACGTACTGGCGCTTTCCCCGCCCCTGCGCGGCATCGGCGGCCGCTGCAGCATCCGTGCTGGCCGAGCGCTCCGGCGACTTTTCCAGTGCTGTGGGCATGCGCGAAACATCGAAGTGTGCGGAGGCACGAGCAAGCGGCGATGGAGCGTGGGACACTCGCCGCTGGTGACCCTCGTGACGCGAGGATAGCTTCACGGCTCGCAGTCGCGGACGGGAACCCGGTTTCCTCCGCGCGCCGGGCCGACGTCAGCGCACCGAATGCCGAACCCCGACGAGCTGGGCACACTTCCCGATGCAGACGTCGTTCGTCTCGCCCAGCAGGGGCGCGAACTCGCCTTCCGCGAGCTCGTGCGCCGCTACGAGCGACCGGTGTTTTCGCTCGTCTTCCGCATGGTGCGCGACCGGGAAACGGCGGAGGACCTGTCGCAGGATGCCTTCGTGAAGGTGCTCAACCACATCGATCGCTACAGCCCGGAATTCAAGTTTTCGAGCTGGCTGTTCAAGATCGCGAACAATGTGGCCATCGATCATCTCCGACGCCGGCGCATCGAGACGATCAGCATGGATGGGTCGCCGCACGCTGCGACCGCGGCAGAAGCGGAGGCGACTGCACTGGACCTGCAGTCCGAGCAGGAAAGCGCGCTCGACGAGATGGAGGCGAAGGAGCTCGGTTCGGCGATCGAACGTGCGATTGCAACGCTGCGGCCGGAGTATCGGGCCTGCATCATGCTTCGTCATGTGGAAGGCCGGTCGTACGAGGAGATTGCCGCTACGCTCGATCTGCCACTGGGAACGGTCAAGACGTACATCCACCGGGCTCGCCACGAACTCCGCCGCGCCCTCGAGCCGTTACGTGAGTAGCCCGGTCCGGGGGGTGAAGTTTTTCCTGTTGAAACTCCCGATCATCGGGGCGCGTAGAGGCATTCGGAGGCAACCGTGCAAGACAGACATCTGAGACCAGACGAATTCGACCTCCTCCTCGATGGTGAGGAAGGCTTTGGCGTTGCCCCCCTGCGGGCTCACGTCCGGGATTGTGCGT
>DASQZA010000353.1:0-4071 GCA_035638935.1 Gemmatimonas sp.
TTCATCAGCATGCTTTCCGTGATCTCGAGGACGAGCCGGCTCGGCTTGAGCCCCGACTCCTGCAGTGCCGTCCGGACGTCGTCGATGATGCCGGGCTCCTGCAGCTGTCGCCCCGACAGGTTCACGGTGATGCGCATGGGCAAGCCACGCTCGGTCTCCCAATCCTGCGCGGCGCGGCATGCGCGCTTGAGCACCCAGCGACCGATCGGGACGATCAGCCCCGTCTCTTCGGCGATCGGGATGAACACCCCGGGAGCCACGGTCCCTCGATCGCGGCAGCACCAGCGCACGAGTGCCTCGGCGCCGACGATCTCGCCGGTGGTCAGCAGCACGATGGCCTGATATTCGAGCATGAACTCTTCCTGGTCGATCGCGCGACGGAGATCCGCCTCCACCACGAGACGCTCGAGTGCCGCCGTGTGCATTTGCGGCTCGAAGAGCACATGCTGTCCCTTGCCGCGTGTCTTCGCGACATACATGGCCACGTCGGCGTTGCGCACGAGTTCGTCGGAGTTCTCGCCGCCGTTGGTGCGCGCGATGCCGATGCTCGCGCTGATGAACACCTCCTTGCCCTCGAGCTGGAACGGACAGGCCACGGCGACTTCGATGCGTTCCGCGATCTCGAGCACTTCCTCGGTCGATCCGGCCTGCTCCACGAGCACGGCGAACTCGTCGCCGCCCAGACGCGCAATGAGGTCGCTGTCGCGTACACAGTTCGCGAGCCTGCGCGCCGCTTCGACGAGCAGCTTGTCACCCGCCGCATGGCCGAGTGAGTCGTTCACCGTCTTGAAGTTGTCGAGGTCGACGAACAGCACCGTCACCGGGTCGCCGGCGCGGGACGCCCGATTGAGCGCGTGACCGACCTGATAGAGAAAGAGTGAGCGGTTCGCAAGATCGGTGAGCGAGTCGTGAAACGCCTGGTGCATGTACTGCTGCTTGATGACGCTCTGTTCGGTGACATCGCGGGTGTTGAGGACAAGCCCCTCGATCATGGGCTCGATCAGCAGGTTGGTGCCGACGTTGTCCACCGTTCTCCAGCTGCCATTCGCGTGCGCAATGCGCCATTCGCGCTTGAGCGCCCCTGGTGTGCTGGCGCCGCGCAATGGCGTCGACCGCGCAAGGTCGCTCAGGAAGTTCGCCGCGAATTCGACGTCCTCGTCGTGCAGCAGCGTGATGAGCTTCGTGCCGACGAGATGCTGTGGATCATGCCCGAGCACCGTCCACATCGACGGACTTGCGTAGATGATGGTGCCTTCGGCGTCGATGATGGTGATCACGTCGCTCGAGTGCTGCACCAGCGCGCGAAACCGTGCCTCGTTGTTGCGCAGCGTCGACTCGGTCTGTTTCCGCACGGTTTCGCGCGCCGACGTCACTTGCCGCGCGAACGCGAGGCCGGTGAGCGCCACCGCACCCAGCACGAGGCCGCCGAGCGGTTGTGCGCCCTCCTCCTGTGCAGCCTTGATGAGGAGTGCAAAACCCGGGAGCACCGCCGCATACGTCAGCAAGCTGATCGTGAGCGCTCCGCGCGGCGAGATCCGGTCGCCACGCAGCTCCCGGTGCATGGAGAACTCTGCCTCGTACCATGCGGCGATCGCGAAGAGGAGCGATGCGGCTGGTGTCGCGAGCATGGTCCAGCGCAGGGAAACATGACCGCTCAGCATGTCGATCGTGGACGCGACCTGACCCCCAAGGTGCACGAGCAGTCCTGCTCCCAGCAACACGACGACCGTGCTGCGATGCCGCAGCAGGGTGCGTCGCCAGAGCATCGCCAGTACCACGAGCAGTACAACGTCGCCGATCGACTCCAGATGCCGCATCGCGAACGGCACGACGAGTGAGGCGGACGCGTACTCCGTGAACGCATACATGTTGTACCAGACCACCAGCATCCCGCCCACGAACACCGTGGAGAGATCGAGCCAGAGCTTCACGCGCTTGACACCGACGCGAGGTGCGCTGGGAAGCTGCAGCATGGCGTACAGCAGGATGAGCTGCGTGATGCCTGGCACGGAGTTGACGAATATCGTCGACTCGCCTGACGGTGCGACGGACGGCACGATGATGGCCACGTACGTGACACCGAGTGGGATCAGCTGCGCAACGCCAAAGACCCGCCAGAATCGGCGGGTCCCTGGATCGAGCGATGGCAGCTCGGCGGCCATGAACGCCAGGACTGCCGCGATTGCAGCGATGCACCCTGGAAGCGCGGCACGCATGACACCGGGTGCGCCCCCGGGAGCGCCGACGAACAGCCACACCGTGACCAGTACGGTGAACGCGACCAGCCCGGCCATCAACGCCATCTTGCCCTTCTGCGCGTAGGGAGAGGGCGGCACGGCGATCAATCCACGAGGGGCCGTGGCAATGGCAGGCGTCGGATATGGAGCGGAGCGACGCGCGGGCGCGTCAGCCTGTGCGAGCATGGCGTGGGGAGAGTGTCAGATGCAGGTGTGCATTTGACGCTTCCATGAGAACGCGGTCACACGCCGGAAAAGGGCGCCACGCCGGTAAAGCCGGCCTTCAGGCAGCGGCTGCGGGCACCCGTTTTGTGGAATGCCCGTCGGATCGCGTCGCGTTGCGGCCACGCCACCACCACACGATGCGGAAGGCGAACAGCACGGAAAACACCCCGATGTAGATCAAGGGCTCCGTGATGTCCTTCTTCACGGCCCAGAGGAAGTGGACACATCCGGCGACCGCCGAGACGTATACCAGCTGGTGCAGTCGATTCCACTTCTTGCCGCCGAGCCAGCGAATCGAGCGCTTCGTGGAGGTGAGTGCGAGCGGAATCATCAGCACGAACGCCAGCATTCCCACCGTGACGTACAGGTGCTTCAGGATGTCTTCGAAAATGGAACGCCAGTCGAAGAACCAGTCGAGCACCGTGTACACGCTGAGATGACCCAGCGCATAGAAGAACGTGGTCAGCCCGAGGAAACGACGCTGGGCGACGAGCCACCCCCAGCGCGTAAGTCGCATGATCGGCGTGACCGCGAGCGACGCTGCGAGCATCCGCAGCGTCCACTGCCCGGACTCCATCTCGAGCTTCTCGATCGGATCGGCGCCCAACCCGTCGAGAAAGAACTGGGACACCAGCCAGGCGACCGGCGCGATCACCAGCAACCACAACACAGGCCGGATCCAGCGCCGTACCACTTCCTCCATCAGTAGTTCTTTCGCAGATCCATGCCGGCATACAGGGACGCGACCTGACTGGCGTACCCGTTGAACGGCAACGTCGGAATCTTGCGGAACTGCCCGATGCGCCGCTCCTGCGCCTGCGACCAGCGCGGATGATCCACGTCCGGATTCACGTTCGCATAAAACCCGTACTCGTTCGACGCGAGGTCATTCCAGGTCGTGCGCGGCATCTTGTCGGTGAAGCGAATCTTCACGATCGACTTGGCACCCTTGAATCCGTACTTCCACGGCACGATGAGATGGAGCGGCGCACCGTTCTGCGGTGGCAGCGTCTTTCCGTACATGCCGGTGGCCATCAGCGCGAGCGGATGCATCGCCTCGTCCATCCGCAGCCCTTCGACGTACGGCCACGGGAGCGCGTTGGTCTTCTGCCCCGGCATGCGGTTCGGGTCGAAGAGCGTGGTGAACTCGACGAACTTCGCACTTGGCAGCGGCTCCATCTTCGCCAGCAGGTCGCGCAGCGGCACGCCACGCCACGGAATCACCATCGACCATGCTTCGACGCAGCGGTGCCGGTACGTGCGGTCCTGCACGCTGAGGCCGCGCAGGAGATCCTCGATCGCGTACTTCGTCGGCTTCTTCACCATGCCTTCGACGGACACCGTCCACGGCGTCGTGCGGAACCCCTTCGCATTCTCGACCGGCTCGTCCTTGCCGGTGCCGAACTCGTAGAAGTTGTTGTAGCTCGTAGCGTCCTTCTCGTCGGTCACCTTCTCTTCCTGCGCCAGCACATCATCCGCGCTGTCACGGCTCGCGCCCGCATTGGCATCCGCATCCGCGCCGGAGCAGGCCATCGCCTGCAACGCCGTCGGAACGACCATGGCACCGATGGCGAGCGCTCCGGCCTTGCCGACGAACGTGCGACGGTCG
>DASQZA010000354.1:0-6553 GCA_035638935.1 Gemmatimonas sp.
CCTCGGCGCGCAGTTGCCCGGCATGTCGGCTCCGGGTGCACCCACGAGCCTTACGCCCGATCAGCAGCAGGCGCGTGCGATCTACAAGGAGCTCGTCGAGATCAACACTGTCGATTCCGTCGGGTCGGTGACCAAGGCGGCGGAGGCCATGGCGGCGCGCTTTCGGGCGGCGGGATTTCCGGCGGCGGACATCCAGATTCTCGGGCCGGCGGATGTGCCTTCCAAGCACAACCTCGTCGTGCGGTATCGTGGCCGCGGGCGAGGCAAGCCGATCCTGCTGCTCGCGCATCTCGACGTCGTGGCCGCGCTGCGCAGTGACTGGCCGCGTGACCCGTTCACGTTGTTCGAAGAGCGCGGGTACTTCCTCGGTCGCGGCACGAGTGACGACAAGTCGATGGCGTCGATGCTGGTCGCGAACCTGTTGCGCTACAAGAAGGAAGGATGGGTACCGGAGCGCGACCTGATTCTGGCGCTCACGGCCGACGAGGAAGGTGGTGGCAGCAACGGCGTCGGCTGGCTTCTCGCCAATCACAAGGGGCTGCTCGACGCGGAGTATGCGATCAACGAAGGCGGTGGCGGCACGCTCAAGGACGACAAGCCGCTCTTCCATTCCGTGCAGGCGGCCGAGAAAGTGCCGGCGAACTATACGCTCACCGTGCTCAACACGGGCGGACATTCCAGCGTGCCGCGCAAGGACAACGCGATCTACCAGCTCGCGGCCGCGCTCACGCGCATCGAACAGCATGTGTTTCCCGTTGAATTGAACGACGTGTCGCGTCCGTTCTTCGAGGGGACGGCGAAGGTCGAAATGCCGTCACTTGCCACGGCCATGCGCGCGATCGTCGCGAACCCGGCGGATACTGCAGCGGCGCGCGTGATCTCCACCGACCCGCGGTATGCGTCGATGCTGCGCACGAGTTGCGTCGCGACGCGCCTTGCCGCCGGTCATGCAGAGAATGCCTTGCCGCAAACGGCGACGGCCAACCTCAACTGTCGCATCGTGCCGACGTCGACGGCCGATCAGGTGAAGGCGACGCTCGATCGCATTGTCGGCGACACCGGCGTGAAAATCACGCTGCGGGTCACGAACCGCGAGACGTATGGCGCGAAGCCGTCACCGGTCGATCCGACGCTGCTCGCTGCGACGACCGCGCTGACGAAGAAGATGTTCGACGGGGTTCCGGTGATCCCGACGATGTCGACGGGTGCGACCGACGGGCGATTCCTGCGCGCAGCCGGCATCCCGACCTATGGCGTGAGCGGCATCTTCTCGGTGCCCGGCGAGACGAACGCGCACGGGCGCGACGAGAAGCTGCGCGTGAAGTCGTTCTACGACGGGCTCGAGTTCCTGTATCAGCTCGTCAAGCAGGTCGGCGGGCCGCCGGGCAAGCCGATTTCGTGAGCGAACTTCATCACTGCGGCCAGTTGCACGATGGCAGTTTTTGCAGCGTGCCACTCTCGATGATGTACGCGAGCGCGAGCGGCTCCCACCGCCACCGGAATGGCAACCGGCCATTGCCCGTGATCAGGAGTGCTCGGCCGTCTCGTGACCAGTTCAGGAGATAGCTGCGACCCGAACCCGGGTCACTTTCCTGCAACGAGACGACGGGGTGCAAACGGCCGTCGCGGATGCTCCACACATACGTCGTGTGGAACGACCGGGCGGCCTCGCGTGTCAACGCGATGACGTCGCGATTCCTGGGATCGAAGGACTGGCCATAATCCGGTGGTGACGCGCACAGTTCGGTCGCGTACGGAGACGCGGCGACGGTTCGGGGCCACGGAAAGACTTCGACGCCGCGGTATCCCGCAACGATCCAGGTGATGGCCAGACTCGCGACGAGCGCCGCGGCGACGAGACCGGTGCTCGTCTTGTCGCCCGAGTTCGCCGTGCTGTCCTTTTTCTGATCCTCACTCATCCCGAACGCGCCATCACTTTCGCATCTTGATTTCCTGCATCCGGCGAACACCGCTTACGTACGTGTTCACGAGGCTCTCGTGCCCGTCGGCGTTTACGGCTGCAACACCGAACACGTAATCGTCGATCGAGACATTCGGGAACTGGAAGCGCGTCACGTTGCCGACGTACTGCGAGCGCTGCCAGTCGTTCGACCACGTGTCACGCCAGTACACCCGGTAGCCCGCAACGCCGGCGACCGGCTGCCACTGCAACGCCGCGTCATAGCCCGAGCCGCGCCCCAGCGTGACGGTGCCACGCTCGGTCGTCACCTGCGGTGCGGGCGGCGCAAGCGCGAGCGACGCCGCAGCCGCCGCATTCACGCGCGCGTTCTGCGCGAGGTAGCGGAAGTCCATGCCTTCCACTTTGTCCTCGCTGTTGTGCTGCCGGTTGTAGTTCTCGTTCGCCTCGCGAAACGCGACAGCCGGAAAGTCGAACGCCGCGAACGACGAGTGGTCGCTGCCGCGCCCGAAGCGGTCTTCTCGCGCCATGAGGCGGATCGTGTGCGACGGCACGTACACACCCGCGACGCGCTGGATGTAGCGCGCAAGCGAGCGGTGCGGCGAATCCTCGGGGCCGAGCGAGTAGATGCGCACGGTGGCTGCATCGATCTCGCCGTTCCCGCCCAGGCTGCTGCCGACGATGTCGTTGTTCAGGTTGGCGGTGACTTCGGTCTTGGCTGCAGCGATCGTCTGCGCATGTGCCATCGAGCCGACGAGTCCCTGCTCTTCCCCTGCCCACGTCACGAACACCAGCGTCGCATCGAACGTCACGCCGCTGTTCGCGAACACGCGGGCGAGTTCCATCGTCAGCGCCGTGCCACTGCCGTCGTCGTTGGCGCCGGGTGCATCGGCATTGTTGTTCATGTCGGCGCGCATCTGCGGGTCGCCGCCGGGTGCGCCAGCCGCAAGGGCAGCGGCACCGGCACCTCCCGCACCAGCATTCACGCCCGCTGCCGACGTTCCGCGCGGGTTCACGGTGTCGTAGTGCCCCGTGATGTAGATGCGACGCGGGGTGCGCCCCGGCAGGATTGCGACCACGTTCACCAGATCGAGATCGCGGGTGATCCGGCCTTGGCTCGCCACCGGATGCCGGTCATACGACACCTGCAGCTTCGGGCTGTACGAGCGGAACTGCTCGTGAATCCAGCGCCGCGCCGCGCCGATGCCGCGCGTGGTCGACACGGTGTCGGACAACGTGGAACGCGTGCCGAAACCGGCGAGACGCGTCACGGTCGCCTGAAGCCGCTCCTGCGAGACCGCGGCCACAACGGCCGACACACGCGGGTCGGCGTCGACACGGATGGCGTCGGCGCGAGCCGCTGGGGAGGCAGGCGTAGGCGCTGCACCCTGCGCGGCGGAGACCGATGGTGCGACGAACGTGCAGGCAATCAGGGCGACGGTGCGCAGAGCGACGGTGCGAGTGGAGGGGCGTTGCATGGCCGGCGGGAGCTGTAGGCAGGATGAATGATCGGTTCTGACGCATTCAAGATGCCCAGTGCCTCAGACTGCGGCCAGCGCAGTGCGCCAATGGCGGCGCCCCGGCCATCGTTGAGGCACGGCCCTGGGCAGAAAGCTGTGGTGCCGGAACCGATGGCGTGGTGCCAGCATTACCCATCGAGCAGCCAGCAGGATTGGCTCACCCCGGATCCGGCCCGGGAGAACGCACGGTCGTCATTACGCCCATTGTCAGGAGTTCAGATATGCCTTTCCGCCCCGTTGCGCGTTCGCGCGCGCTGTCCACTTTGTCACTCGTCGGCCTATTGCTCGCCGGCGGAGTACTCGCGAGCTGCAGCGACGACGATAACCCGGTGACTCCGACACCGCTCGTGCGATTCCGCGCGGCGCTCGTGGGAAGCGAAGAAGTGCCACCGGTGGCCTCGGCGGCGACCGGAAACAGCGAGTTCACGCTGAGCCGGACCAACGATACGCTGTACGTAAATATTACAGTGAACGGCTTGTCCAACGTTCGCTTCGGCCACTTCCACACAGGTGCACGTGGCGCGAACGGTGGCGTTGTCGCGTTCCTCGTTGATGGCCCACCGACGCTGACTGGCGTGCAGAACGGTCGCATCGGGAAACAGTTCATCACGGCGGCAAACCTGGTCAACTCGCTCGCTGGCCAGCCGCTCTCGGCGCTGATCGATCAGATGCGCGCCGGCGGGATTTATGTGAACCTGCACACCGATGCGAACCCCGGAGGCGAACTGCGTGGTCAGATCGCGCTGGTTCCGTAATACGCCGTAGTGAGATGCCGCGCCGCTCGTGCCGAAATTGGTCGGCACTGCGGCGCGGCATTTCCTTTACCAACACGTCGTTTCAGGTCGCCGCCTGTTCGCATCGCATTTCAAATTGTGCATTCATTTCAATTGCAGCCCGTACTCACCTCACGTTTGGTCGACGTTCATTCGAAGCGCACCTGCAACGGCTCGCGTGGCATGGTGATGTCCAGGACGCCGAGCGACTGACTATGTCCCCAGCACCAGACTGCGCCGCGCGTGTCCAAACCGCAGGCGTGGCTGGAGCCTCCAGACAAACTCACGAAGCGCGTCGCCTGATCGAGTAGCGGCATCAGGCGCGGAGCCGTTCCTGGAAGATTCGAGTCTGCGAGTCCAGTCGTTCCGAGGCACCACGTACCGGATGCGGTCGTGCCGCAGAAGAAGGAGTCGGACGCGGCGATACGCTGAAACGTGAAACCACCCGGCACGGCTATAGGAGCGCTGTAATCGCCAGGCGGCACTGCGGTACTGAGTTGGTCGCGGATCGATCCCCAGCAGAGTGCGCTGCCGCTTGCCACCAGTCCACAGTTGTACAATCCGCCGACGCTCACCGATGCGATCGTGTTGGCTCCCGATGCAACGATTGGGGCGACCACGTTCCACCGCGTCAGGCGGCTCCAGCAGTACACGGTTCCACTGGCGGTTCGCCCGCATACGCCGCCTGGTCCTCCCGTTCCGGCGCTCAGTTCGACAAAGGTCAGCGTACCAGCGAGTGGTGTCGGTACAGTGATCGCATCGCTGAGATTCGAGGCGCCCCAGCAGTTGACGCGCCCCGTGGCGAGCAACCCGCACGCCAGCTGATCGGCAGCGACCACCGAGAGGTAGTTCGACGTGCCACTGACTTGCTGTGGTGTGAAGTTCGGGGTGCGGTTCCCGGTGCCGAGTTCACCGGACGTGTTTGCTCCCCAACAGTAGGTCGCCCCTGCGCTCGCGATGCCGCAGGTCAGCAGGCGTCCCGCAGAAATGCTGCGGAACGTGAGCGCGCCCGGCACGCGGGTCGGCGAGACCTGCAGGCTATTGTTGACACCCGCCCCCCAGCAGAAGGCCGTGCCGACGGGGACGCTGCCCGCAGCGGCGAGCGCACAAGTCTGGTTGCCTCCGGCGCTGACCGCCGACATGGGAATCGACGGTGGTCCGTTGACGATGCTGATCGATGTCGATGCCGTCTTGCCCCCGCGGGTAAGGCGGATCGTCGCGGTGCCGACCGCGCGAGCCACGACGGTTCCGTTTGCGGTCACCGATGCGAGCGACGGATTGTCGGAGACGAAGGGAGTGGATTGCAGGAAGACCGGAGCGCCGGACGAGTCGCGCGCTGCGGCCGTGACTCGTGTGACTTGCCCCAACAGCATGGTGGGGTTCGACGCGCTGAGGTCGAGTTGCGACAGCGCATCGGAAGTCACGGTAATCGTGGCCGTCGCCGTCTTGCCACCGGTGGTTGCCCGCAGCGTCGTCTGCCCGAGCCGGACTCCTCGTACCCGCCCCGATATCAGGGCGGCGACCGTTGCGTCGTCGATGGTCATGACTGCTGACTCGAAGCACAAGGAGAGGGCGCTGCCGTCGGGCTTGAACACGTCGTATCGAAAGGCGACCTCATCCCCAACGCGCACTGAAGCAGCCACTGGGCTGAGTCTTATGCTCCCGACTGGCTCATTGCCCTTCGGGCAGAGGTCGAAGTCGTCCGGGCCCGCGAGGAGCGACCCCGGACTGCACCCGGCGCTTCCAGCGGCGACAGCAACGACAGCAAGCAGGCGAGCAATCAGCAGTGGCGTACGGGACATCGGAGTGACCTCAGGTTGAGCACCCTCCGGTCCGCCCCTATGGGCATGGCCTCGGCGCACGCTCCATGGTGTCATGCGCGACGAACCCCCGACATACGTCGCTCGACGTAGTCCAGCTGGTCGATGACGTACACAAGTGCCATTGTCGCTCCTGCGTTCCGGGCGCCCGCCTCGAAGCGAGGCGGGCGTCCTCCTCAGCGCGAGAACACCGTCCCGTGCGGCAAGGCAGTGCCCGTGAACCCGTGTGGCCATGTCTTGCCCGTGAAGTTCACGCCCGCGCGGGCCGCACCTGCATCGCGAAACTTCTCGTCGAGCGACACGGCACCGGTCGCGGGATCGAAGTTGAGCACGTACAACCTGTTTCCCTTGGGATTGCCGCCGGAGTTGACGACGATGCGGCGTCCGGACGGGTCGATCGCGGCCCAGTGCGGATACTCGTCGTCGCCCAAGGCAAGCGTCGACACTTCGCGCGGCTTCTCCGGGTCGGTGATGTCGAGCACGACGATCGCGTGAGTCTGCGGCACCGGCTGCACCCAGTAC
>DASQZA010000355.1:0-2787 GCA_035638935.1 Gemmatimonas sp.
GGATCAGCGTGACGGCCTTCCCGTAGTCCATCCGTGCACTGATCTGCGGATCGGCGACGGCCAGGAGCTCTGCAATCGCGTCGACGAGGGAATCACGTCGCTTCTCGCGAGCCCGAGACGCCTCCTCGCCGCGAATCTTGAACTTCGCACGCTCACTCTCGTTCGCCTGCGCGAAACGAGAGACGTAGATCTGTCCGAGCAGCGCTGAAACCGCGACAACAACGGTCCCCGCTCCAGAGACGACGGCGATGAAGACGGTATCGGTCACGTGCGATGTTGGGAAGCTAGAAAATATGACTGGGCTGGCCCCCCGGTTTCGCGTGGGTTAGCTCCTCAGTGCGAGCCGAGGTACCAGAGCCACCGGCGACGGTCGTGCCTGTCGCCACCTTCGGAGGACCAGCCCATGTCCACAGGAACGGTTGATCAGTCGCGTATTGCTCCCTCAACAATCTTCGTCGGACTTGATGTGCACAAGGAGTCCGTGACGCTGGCCGTGTTGCCGGCCGACGCCGCGGCCCCGACGCGCGTTGACAAGCTCGCGTACGACCTGAAGAAGCTGCGACGCTACTTGGAGAAGCTTGGGCCGGCCGACACGCTGCGGACGTGCTACGAGGCGTCGGGTGCCGGCTATGTCCTGCAGCGCGAGATGGCCACCTGGGGCGTCGCGTGCACCGTGATCGCGCCGTCGCTGATTCCGACCAAGCCAGGCGTCCAACGCAAGCACGACAAGTACGACGCGGCGCAACTCGCGCGGCTCTTCCGCGCTGGCGAACTCACCGCCGTGCACGTGCCCACCGAAGCCGAAGAACGCGTGCGTGATCTGGTGCGGTGTCGCTCGACCTTCCAGCGGGAGATCCTCAAGTCGCGGCACTACGTCCTGAAGTTTCTGGCGCGGCGTGGGCTGGTGTATCGCGAGGGCACGGCGTGGCGGCAGCCGCACTACGAATGGTTGCGACGCCTGGTGCGTGATGATTCACCGCTCGGGGCAGAAGACCGTGTCGTCTTTGGCGAGTACCTCGCGCTACTCGAGTACAAACTCGGTCGGCGTGACGAGCTGGATCGACAGATCGCCGCGCTCGCACTCACGCCTGCGCTGGCACCGAAAGTCGCTCGACTACAGTGCTTTCGCGGGTTCGACACCCACGGTGCGATGGTCCTCGCCACGGAGCTCGCCGATTGGCAGCGCTTCGGCTCGGCGCGTGAACTGATGGCTTACTTCGGCCTCGTGCCGCGCGAACACTCGAGCGGAGATCGACAGCGCCGCGGGTCCATCACTAAGGCCGGCAACAGTCACGTGCGCCATGTCCTGGTGCAGGCCGCGTGGAGCTATCGCTTTGCGCCGAAGGTCGGCGTCGCGCTCAAACGCCGGCAGGAAGGGCAAGACGCGCGCGTGATCGCGCACGCGTGGAAGGCACAGCATCGGGCGCACAAAGTCTTTCATCGGCTGAGTGCCGCGCGCCCCCCGCAAGTCGCCGTCGTGGCGGTCGCCCGAGAACTCGTCGGATTTCTGTGGGCCGTGATGCGCGACGTGCCCGCACCCGCGCCAGCCTGATCATCATTACGCAAACCCGAGAGTCACGGTGTCCTGCGGCACGAATGCGAAGCACGCTCGATCTCGTTATCGGGTCGATCTTCGGATCCAATCCCACGTCCTAGCAGGAGCGTCTTCCGACGAATCCAATTCTGGCCGCAACGGGTGAGCAATCACCAGACCGGCGTATATCAGCAGGATTCATCGTCGAAGCCGCCGCAGGCACCGTGACCCCGCTCGCTCTCACGCCCAACGTCCGCGCAGATGTGAATGCACTACCACCGCCCTTCACTCTGTCTCTTGACAGCAGCCCAGTCATATCAACGAGACAGGGTTCTGCTGCACGGCGACCGCATCGCTACTTCTCCTGCGCACCGACTGCCGGTCGCCGTGGCTGCAGCAACCCGTGTTAGCGGGCGGCCGGAAATGGCCGCTGCCGCACTTGGGCGCCTTTCACGACCGTAATCCGGCCGACGACTTCGAGGTCCTCGCGCGACAGCAACGCCTCGAGCAGCTCGCCGGTGGACGTCGGGGTCTCTGGCGCGCCGCGAAACAGAACCAATCCGAGCGGCGGCGCGTCCGTGCCACGCACAATGCGCTCGGGCAAATCCAGATCGAAGCCGAACGTCAGCCGCGCTTCAAGACGACCGCGTGCCAACACGGCGGGATCATCCACGCCGGGGCTGACCTCCGCGATCCAGACCACGTCATACCCGCGGCTGCGCAGATACTCCACCGACGCGCGCGGCACATTCTCATCGGCGAGCAGTGGGCACGGCGCGCCCGACCCACTCACGCCGCGTCGAACCGCACAGAGTACAGTGCCTCATCGTGCAACACTTCGGCAGAATACGCGAAGACCGCCCGCAAGGCGTCGGCGCTCAACGTCGGATAGTTCTCCAGCACCTGCGCCGTCGTCCAGCCGGCGGCGAACAAGCCGAGGACGAACTCGACGGTCAGGCGCGTGTCCTGAACGATGGGTTTGCCGCCAGCGATGTCGAGCGTCGTCGTGATGTAGGGCTGCCAGTTCATCGGGCCTCCGGTGCGGGACATCCCTAAACATACCGGCCGCCCACAGGCTGGGCGATGCCACTTGCGGCGGGGGTACAACGGCGCACCCGATGCCATCACGATACGGATGCTCGATTCGCCCGCTAGAAAATATGACTGGGCTGGCCCCCCGGTTTCGCGTGGGTTAGCTCCTCAGTGCGAGCCGAGGTACCAGAGCCACCGGCGACGGTCGTGCCTGTCGCCAC
>DASQZA010000356.1:0-5153 GCA_035638935.1 Gemmatimonas sp.
CGCGAGTCTGCAGGAACCGCATATCGTACCGATGTTGTCTGCGGGAATGACTGGTGAAGGCCTCCCGTATTACACGATGCCGTTCGTGCACGGGGACACGCTGCGCGCACGACTGCAGGCAGGCCCGCTGCCGATCGCGGAAGGCATCGGCATCCTGCGCAACATCGCGCAGGCGCTGGCGTACGCGAATGCGCGCGGTATCGTGCATCGCGACATCAAACCGGACAACGTGCTGCTCTCGAGCGGCACGGCGGTCGTGACCGACTTCGGCATCGCGAAGGCGGTCACGGCCTCGACGACGCAGGCGCCCGGCGCGACGCTGACGTCCATCGGGACCTCCATCGGCACGCCCGCGTATATGGCCCCGGAGCAGGCGCTCGGAGACGCCGGCACGGACCATCGTGCGGATCTGTACGCGTGGGGCGTCGTGGCGTACGAAGTGCTGGCCGGCGCACATCCCTTCGCCGATCGCGTCACCCCGCAGGCCCTTGTAGCGGCGCACATCAGCGAGCCCGCGCACCCGCTCCGACAACGGAACGCAGACGTCCCGGCTGCGATCGCCGACGTGGTGATGCAGTGCCTCGCGAAGGACCCTCAACAGCGACCTGCAACGGCCGACGACGTGCTGGCCCGGCTGGCGAGTGTCACCACGACGCCGGAATTCGCGGGCGCACCGGGCAGCCCCTCACCCGCCGCGCGGTCTTCCCGCGCGCCAGCCGTCAAGTATCGAGTGATCGCGGCAGTTGCAGCGATGCTGATCGTCACGGCCGCGGTGGTCGGGCGTGACCTGCTTGCCCGACGCGGCGCACCCACGACTTCCCCACGCAGCATGCGCTCGCTCGCAGTGCTCCCGTTCGCCGACCTGAGTGCCGACGGTGCCAGTGCCTACCTTGGCGACGGTGTGGCCGAGACGCTGATCAATGCGCTCTCCAGAGTTCCGGGCCTCACAGTATCGGCCAGAACGTCCGCGTTCTCATTTCGCGGCCGGGAGAACGAACTCGAGACGATTGGCGAGCAGCTGGGCGTATCCACGGTGCTGATGGGAAGCATTCAGCGCGCGGGTGATCAGCTGCGTGTCACCGCGCGTGTCGTGCAGATCGCGAACGATTCGATTCTCTGGGCGCAGAGTTTCGATCGGCCGGCAGCGGACATTTTTGCGGTGCAGGATGAGGTGGCACGCGATGTCGTGTCGGCGATGCAGTTCACGCTTGCCGCGACGCCCGAGGCGTCGGAGACGGTTGGCGCCACGCGCAGCGCCGAGGCGTACGATGCGTACCTGTTGGGGCGCTATTACTGGAACCTGCGCACGACCGACGGGATCGTGCGCGCCACGAATGCGTTCAAGAAGGCCATCACCATCGACTCGACCTATGCGCGTGCATGGTCCGGCCTCGCGGACTCGTATGTGCTCTCCGTACCCGGCGAGTACAGCGTCCCGGGAGTCACACGGGCGTCCATCCTTCCCTCGGCCGAGACGGCCGCGCGACGCGCAATAGCCATCGCGCCGACGCTCGGCGAGGCGCATGTGTCGCTCGCGCAGGTCATGGCAATGCTGTATCGGCGTGCCGAATCGCTGGCAGCGTTCGAGCGCGGCATCGTACTCAGTCCTGCGTACGCGACCGGGCGCCAGTGGTACGCGTATGAACTGATGGACAATGGGCGGACTGCCGAAGGAATTCGTGAGATGGAGATCGCGCACCGGCTCGATCCGCTGTCACACGTGATCACGCTGTCGTTGGCCATCGCGTACGACGGGGTGGAGCGCCATGCCGACGCAGCGCCCTTGTACACGCAGGGTTTGGGGCAGTCGCCCGAAGCATGGTACGCATGGCGCGCACGCTTCGGTCACGATCTCGCAACCGGAAACACCGATGCTGCGGCGATCGCCTTGCTGACGGTCGCGCAGGATTCCGCCGCAGACAAGATCGAGATCCTTCGACGACTCGCGCCGCAGTGGAAGGACTCCTCCACACGGGGGCGTGCGACCGATGAACTGATCGCGAGTGGTCCGCTGTTCGCTGCGATCCCGCTGGCGCGACGGCTGCGCAACGACAGCGTCGCGGTGCAGGTGTTCGACCGGTATTCCCGTGTAGGTGCAGTCAACGACTACGGCGCACCGTGGTTCGTGTATGTCCTGCTCGGCCCCCGGCTCTCGAAGGACCCGCGAATGGAGCCAGGCTTCCGCAGGCTCGGATTTCCGGCGTCAGCCATGACGCCTACCCCTCGATGATCGACATCGCTGATCGCCTCACCGCGGCCCTCGCCGACCGCTACCGCGTCGAGCGCGAACTTGGGGCAGGTGGGATGGCCACCGTCTATCTCGCCGAAGACCTCCGTCACGATCGCAAGGTCGCGATGAAAGTGCTCCGACCCGAACTCGCTGCCGTGATCGGCGCCGAGCGCTTCCTCAAGGAGATCAAGACCACCGCGACCCTGCAGCACCCTCATATCCTCGGCCTGCTCGACTCCGGCAATACCGATGGTTTGCTCTGGTACGTGATGCCGTATGTCGAGGGGGAGTCGCTGCGCGACCTGCTGCAGCGTGAGAAGCAGCTGCCGGTGCCGGAGGCAGTGCGCATCGCCTCCGAAGTCGCGGGCGCGCTGCACTACGCGCACCGCCATGGCGTGATACATCGCGACATCAAGCCCGAGAACATCCTGCTGCACGACGGGAGCGCGCTGGTCGCCGACTTTGGAATCGCCCTCGCCGCCAGCTCGGCTGGTACCCGGATGACGGAGACGGGGATGTCGCTCGGGACACCGCATTACATGAGCCCCGAGCAGGCGATGGGCGAACGCGAGATCACGGCGCGCAGCGACGTGTACGCGCTCGGGTGCATCACCTACGAGATGCTGACCGGCGATCCGCCGTTCACCGGCTCGACGGCGCAGGCCGTCGTCGCCAAAGTGTTGACCGAACGTCCGCGATCGCTGTCGGTGCAGCGGCACACCATCCCGGCCCACATGAACGGCGCGGTGCTCACCGCACTCGAAAAGCTGCCGGCCGACCGATTTGCCTCGGCCGCCGAGTTCGCATCGGCACTCACCGACCGCTCCTTCACGACAAGTGCGGATGCCGCGATCGAGACCGTGTCAGTACACGGTGAGCGACGTTGGCGATGGATTGCGGCCACGCTGGGCGCTGCGCTGGTCATGAGCGTTGTCGTCGCCGCCGTTGGGTGGTTGCGTGGCGGAAAGCCCGGAATGGTTCGCCGGTTCTATCTCACCATGTCGCAGTATCAGGCCGACTACGGCAACCCCGTGATCTCGCCAGACGGCGCACGGATCGTCTACACGAACATGGAAGGGTCGTTGATGGTGCGTCGCATTGACGACCTCGTTGCGAAGGCGATCCCGGGTTCGGAGGCGGCGTGGGCAACCGTGTTCTCACCCGACGGCGGGTCGATCGCCGTGAGTACCGGTTTTCCTGGAGCGCTCAAGGTCATCCCGCTCGACGGCGGGCCGGCGCGCACGCTGATTGCCGATTCGACTTATGGCACTGGGCTCGACTGGAGCGATGACGGCTGGTTGTATTACCTGCACGGAGCGGACTACGGCCGGGACCTGATGCGTGTCCAGGCCACCGGGGGTGCGGCGGAATTCGTGGCGCGTCCCGATTCCGTGGGGAATGCGCTTTTCTTCTACTGGCCTCAGGCGTTGGCAGGCGGAAAGCGGATCATTCTCACTGTGTATCCGCGAGTAGGCGAGCCAAGCATCGGTGTGCTCGATCGTGCGGCCGGCAAGGTGACAATGATTACCGCGGGCATCAGGGCGCGGTATCTGCCTACGGGTCACATCGCCGTGGTACGCTCCGATGGAGTGTTGCAGGTCGCAAAATTCGACGTGGCCAACGGTGTGGTCGTCGGCAGCTTTACAGCAGTCGCGGAGGACATCTTCTCCTATTCATCGAATACCGCGGCCCTGGCCGTCTCGGATGATGGTACGCTTGTGTACCAGCCGTTTCCGCCATCGGGCCAAGTGGTTCGGGTTTGGCGAGACGGCGCGAAGGAAGAGCCAGTGGATTCGGAGTGGGGCGGTACCTTCAATACGCTGTCGGTCTCGCCAGACGGGTCGACGCTCGCGGTCGGCGTAACCGGTGGTGGCCGCACCGAGCTCTGGGCGAAGTCTTTGACCAACCGGACATTCACCAAGCTGTCGTCCGGCGGCACCATGAACTACCGCCCCAGCTGGTCGTCCGATGGACGCGAAGTCGTGTTCACGTCGGACCAGAACGGAAAGATCACCATGTATCGCGTGCCGGCCGATGGCAGTGGTCAACCGCGTCGGCTCCTGCCGACGGTCGCAGGGTCCGTGGACGAGGGAGCGTTCTCCGCAGATGGACGGTGGGTCGTATTCCGCGGCGGCTCGGGCGGCGGGCGTGACGTCTATGGTGTCAGTACGCTTCCCGATGCCGTGGCGAAGCCCCTCGTGGCGGGTCCCGCCGAGGAGTTTTCGCCGGCGCTGTCGCCCGATGGTCGCTGGCTGGCGTATGCCTCGGATGAGACGGGTCGCACCGAAGTGTACGTGCGTCCGTTTCCGGACGTGGGCGCAGCGAAGTATCCGGTGTCTCGCAACGGGGGGGCCGAGCCGCTCTGGTCGGCTCGGGGCGGGGAGCTGTTCTACCGCAACGGCGCGGCGCAACTTGTCGCGGTGCAGGTGGCGCCCGGCGAGGCGTTCCGCGTGATGGCGGAGCGACCGCTCTTTTCGACGAGCGACTACACCACCGACAACCGGCACCGCGCGTATTCGGTCGGCGCGGATGGACGGTCGTTCTACTTCGTCAGAACGCGCACGATGGCCGCCGCACCCAATCAGCTCGTCATCGTCCTCAACTGGTTCGAGGAATTGAAGCGGAAGGTAGGGCAGTGAAACACGGGACACGCGCGGACTGATCGCATCGATGCACCGCGCTTGGCGTGGGACGCGCAGTTCCGGGCCGTCATCGCGGCCACCCACCGCGACTAGCGCAACCGTTCCTCGAACCACTCGCCCCACACGCGGAAAATGTCCCGCACGCGCCATGGATCGGCCGGAAAATGTCCCGGCACTGGCCAGAGGCGCATCGTCACGTCTCGCCCTCGCTCCCGGAGCGCGTTGTACAGCTTGTACGACTGCGTGACGGGGACGCGCACGTCGCCGGTGTTCGACAGCAG
>DASQZA010000357.1:0-10437 GCA_035638935.1 Gemmatimonas sp.
GTTTTGCGGTGACGTTTCAGCGTCAAAAGCGCGCGGCGCGTACGATCACGACCGAACTGCTCAAGATTCCAAAAGTCGGCCCGACAAAACGCCGAGCGTTGCTCACCACCTTCGGTAGCGTGCAGGGAGTGCGCGCGGCGAGCGTTGACGACATTGCGGCGTTGCCGGGCTTTGGTCCGGACACCGCGCGGCACATACTTCGATCACTGGGCGTCGAGCTCCCCACGAGCGCGGCACCCGCTGTTCCCGAACCCCAACCGACCTCCGATGGCGACGCAGGCCGCTCCGACTCCTGAGACCAACGCGCTCGACGGCGCACGCTGGCAGCTCTCCTGTTCCGCCTGCGGCACCTCCGCGGCAATCGCTGGGGCCTCCGTGTGCGGCACATGCGGACAGCCTCTGTTCGCGTCGTATCCCGTCGTGCCGTCATCGACGCCACTCGCCAATCGATGGGATGCGTGGCGGTACTCGCCCTTCATGCCGCTGCTGAACGGTGAAGCACCGGTGACCCTCGGTGAGGGTGTGACACCGATGATCGAGTGTCCCGCCCTCGCGCAGGATGCGGGTGTACGGAGGCTCTGGATCAAGGACGAAGGGCAGAACCCGACCGCGTCGTTCAAGGCGCGCGGCATGAGTGCCGCCGTGACGCGCCTGCGCGGAGCCGGCGTTCCCGGGATCGTCGTGCCGACCGCAGGTAATGCCGGCGCTGCGCTGGCGGCCTACGGAGCCGCGGCGGGATTGCAAGTGCGGGTGTTCGCACCGCGCACCACGCCGCGTCCAATTCTCGACACCATCGAAGCGATGGGGGCAACGCTCGTACGCATCGACGGGCACATTGGCGACGCCGGAAAGCTGGCGATGGCGTACGCCGCCGAAACCGGATTCTTCAACGTGTCGACACTACGCGAGCCGTACCGCGTGGAGGGCATGAAGACCATGGGCTTCGAGGTCGCCGAGCAGCTCGGGTGGCGTCTGCCGGACGTCGTTGTGTACCCGACGGGTGGCGGCGAGGGCACGATCGGTATCTGGAAGGCGATCAACGAACTGCTAGCGGGCGGCTGGTTGCCGTCGGGATCAGTGCAGCCCCGTTATCTCATCGCACAAGCAGCAGGGTGTGCGCCAATCGCCCGCGCATTTGCGGCCGGGCAGGACCGCGCCGAGCCGTGGATCGATCCGGTGACGCACGCGAGTGGTTTGCGCGTTCCGTCCCCGCTTGGTGATCGGCTGCTGCTGCGCGTGATGCGGGAGACGAACGGCCTGGCTGGAACGGCGACGGAAGACGAGATCCGCCGCGACACATTACGCATGGCGACCGCCACGGGCATCGATGCCGCGCCGGAGGGTGGTGCATCACTGAGTGTGCTGCGCGATGCCGTCGCCGCTGGAAGGGTTTCGCGCGATGCGGAAGTCGTGCTGTTCAACACCGGTGCAGGCGCGTCGTACCGAGCCTGACGGGGCCGGAGCGAGCGCGATTTCCAGTGCAGAAAACCGTGCGCGTGGCGCTCCGAAGTCCATGCAATTGATTGACTTCGGCCCGCACGGTTCCTAGATTCCCTTAACTGTGCAGCCGCCTGATTCGCTGCCGCCAAGTACCACGGGGGAGGGCCGCTCTGGCCTCGTCCCCCGTTTTCGTATCGCACCGCAGGGTGCTGACTGGAGTAGTGACTTCGTTCATGGTTCGTGTCACGCGTGTGCAGCCTGGTAGCATTGCCGACGAGATCGGGCTGCTGCCGGGAACGGAGCTTCTCACCGTAAACGGTCGGCAGTTGGAGGACTTCCTGGATTGGGAGTTTCTGACTGCCGAGGAGTCGTTCGTGGTGAGCGCACGTCTGCCGGATGGCTCGAGCATCGAGTACGACATCGAGCGCGTCGATGGGGAGCCGATGGGTATCGAGCTTGCGCCGCCCACCGTGCGACGTTGCGCGAACCGCTGCGAGTTCTGCTTCATCGAGGGGTTGCCGAAGGGCCTGCGAAAGCCGCTCTACATTCGCGACGACGATTACCGACTGTCGTTCGCGTACGGCAACTTTGCCACGCTGTCGAATGTGAAAGAGCGGGACATTGCGCGCATCCTGGAGTACCGGCTCTCTCCACTTTACGTGTCGGTGCATGCGACGCCATGGGAAGCGCGCAAGGTGCTGCTCAATAATCCTCGCGTGCCGAACATCATCGAGCAGCTGACGCGCCTTGCCGCGGGCGGGATTCAATTCCACGGCCAGATGGTGATCGTTCCCGACCTGAACGACGGCGCCGTGCTCGAGCAGTCGCTCACCGACCTCTATGCGCTCGGCGACGCCGTGCTGTCGGTGGCGCTCGTTCCGGTCGGCGTGACGCAGTTCTCGCATCTGTACAACGGCTCGCCGATGGATGCCGTGCGCACCGGTGCGATCCTCGACGCAGTCGAGCGGTGGGAGTCACGTGCGCTCGACGAACGTGGTGAGCGGTGGGTCTACGGCTCGGACGAGCTGTATCTGCTGGCCGGTCGCCAGCTTCCCGACGTCGAGCATTACGGTGAATTCTCGCAGATCGAGAATGGCGTGGGCGCCGTGACGTCGCTGCGCGCGCGCGTGGCCGACGGCCTGTCGCAGCTGCCGCGTCTCCCTGGCCGGCGCATCGGCGTGGTGACCGGCGTATCGATGGCACCGCTCATGCCTGCGTTGCTGGCGCAGCTGCACGAGGCGACCGGTGCCGACTTCATCCTGTTGCCGACCGAGAATTCGCTGTTCGGTCCGACCACGACGACGGCTGGCCTGCTGGTCGGCGCAGACATCAGACGGGTTCTTGACGGGCGAACCGATCTCGACCTCGCTCTCATCCCGGCGGAATGTATCAACGACGACGGCCTGTTTCTCGACGACGAGTCCTTCGTGGCGCTGCGTGAATCGCTGCCCATGCCGGTCTATCCTTCTTACGATTTCATCGATGCGCTGGTCCCGGAAGGTGACACGGCGATGAGTACAGCCGCATGAGCCTCCCTGTCGTTGCCATCGTAGGACGCCCGAACGTGGGCAAGTCGCACCTGTTCAATCGCATCGTCGGTGAAGCGACCGCGATCGTGAGCGACGAAGCCGGCACCACCCGCGACCGCCACTTTGGCCAGGCCGACTGGGCGGGTCGGCATTTCTGGCTCGTCGATACGGGCGGCCTCATCGAAGACTCCAGCATCCCGATGGATGTGGAGATCAAGAAGCAGGTGATGCAGGCAATCGAAGAAGCAGACCTGCTGCTGCTGGTCGTCGACGCAAAGGTCGGCGTGCACCCGAGTGACGCGCGTCTCGTCGACCTGCTGCGGAACTCCGAGAAGCCGTGGATGCTCGTGGCGAACAAGATGGACCAGCCCGAAAACACGGACTGGTACGAGTTCTACACGCTCGGCGCTGGTGACGTGTTTCCGGTCTCGGCCCAGAACGGAAAGGGCT
Organism: Gemmatimonas sp.; assembly: GCA_035638935.1. Taxonomy (GTDB): domain Bacteria; phylum Gemmatimonadota; class Gemmatimonadetes; order Gemmatimonadales; family Gemmatimonadaceae; genus Gemmatimonas. Next base: position 3,420 of record DASQZA010000357.1, read on the forward strand.
CCGGCGACATGCTCGACGCGCTCGTCGAGCGCATTCCTGAATCGCCGGAGCGCGTCGACGACGCAGTGCGAATCGCAGTGGTCGGGCGGCCGAACGTCGGCAAGTCATCGTTCGTGAACAAGTTGCTCGGCGAAGATCGCCTGGTGGTGAGCGACGAGTCGGGAACCACCCGTGACGCCATCGACGCGCCGATGCGCTATCACGACAAGGATCTGATCTTCGTCGACACTGCGGGCTTGCGCCGTCAGTCGAAGGTCGACGAGGGCGTGGAGTTCTACGCAACCTTGCGGACGCGTCGCGCCATCGATTCGTCGGATGTCTGCATCCTGATGATCGATGCGACCGAAGGTCTGCAAAACCAGGATCTGAAGATCGCGACGCTTGCGTGGGAAGCGGGACGCGGGCTCGTCTTCGTGATCAACAAGTGGGACCTGTACGCCGACAAGACCGACAAGAGCACGGAAAAGTTCAGGAAGGAAGCGGTCGAGAAGGCGCCCTACCTCGCATACATCCCATTCCTGTTCACGTCGGCCAAGACCGGCATGCGCGTGAACAAGGTGCTCGATGTCGTGCTGGCGGTGCAGGAACAGCGTGCGCGTCGCATTCCGACCTCGCAGGTGAACGAGGCATTGGCCAAGTTGCTTGCGCGTCTGCAACCACCGCAGGCAGCCGGCCGAGAGGTCAAGCTCAACTACGCCACGCAGGTGGAGGTCGAGCCACCCACGTTTGCATTCTTCGGCAATCATCCCGAGTTGATCCCCGAGAATTACTTGCGCTATCTGCACAACGGTCTGCGCCTCAAGTGGGGCTTCCTCGGCTCACCCGTGCGCATCCTGATGCGCCGCAAGAGCGCACCGCAGTGACCACTGCCGCAGCGATGCCATTTGTCGCGCTCGTACTGGCCTACCTGATCGGGTCCATCCCGACGGCGTATCTCGTCGGTCGTACGTATGGCATCGATCTGCGGACGGTGGGCTCCGGGAATCTCGGCGCCACCAACGTCTTCCGCACGCTCGGCTGGAAGGCTGGCCTGTTCGTCTACATCGTCGACCTGCTCAAGGGTGCGGTGCCGGTGCTGTTTCTGCCCGGTGTTGCGCGCGTAGCCGCGGGGTGGCCATGGGGAGTTGCATTTGGCGTGCTGGCGATCGCCGGACATGTGCGCCCGGTGTTTCTGATGGGGAAGGGCGGAGGCAAGGGAGTCGCGACGGCAAGCGGGGTATTCCTCGCCCTTGCGCCCATCCCGTTTCTGGCCGCTTTCGCGGCATTCGTCATCACCGTGCAATTGACGAAGTACGTATCACTCGGATCACTCATTGGTGCCGTGGTGTTGCCGGTCGCGTTGCTGCTCCAGACACGCGCGTTGACGCCACTCGTGCTCGTGAGCGTCGGCGTCTGTGCGTTCGTGTTCTGGACGCATCGTGACAACATCACGCGGCTGCGTACAGGCAATGAGCGTCGCGTGGGCCGCGCACCGGAGGCCGTGAGTGAACGGTAGCATGGCTCGCGGGGACGATAGCGATACGACGCAGGCGGCTGCCCGCGTCGCGCAAACCTGCGCCGTGATCGGCGGTGGCGCGTGGGGCACCGCAATAGCCGACCGGTTGGTTCGTAACGGTCATGCGGTGACGCTCTGGGCGCGTGAGCAGGATGTCGTCGACGCGGTGGTGCAACGTCGGGAGAATGCGCGGTTCCTCCCCGGCATCACGCTCGCACCGGGCTTGCGCGCCACGACGAGCACCGAAGAAGCACTCGGCGGCGCATCGCTGGTGATCTATGCCGCGCCGTCACATGTACTTCGCCCCGTCGTCGCTGCTGGGCGTGCGTATCTCGGCGCCAAAGCGGTACTTGCCGTGGCGACCAAGGGTATCGAGCGCGAAACGTTGGCACTCATGACGGACGTGGTGGCTCAGGAGGCCCCTGGGCATCATGTCGCGGCGATCAGTGGCCCGAGCTTCGCCGCCGAAGTCGCTACGGGTCAGCCGACCGCAGTGGTCGCCGCGTGCGCGGATCATTCAGCCGCGATGCAGTTGCAGCGTGCGATGAGTGCGAAGGTCTTTCGCGTCTACACAACCGATGACGTGACCGGTGTCGAACTGGGTGGCGCGATCAAGAACGTCATGGCAGTCGCGACAGGCATTCTCGACGGGCTCGGGCTCGGCTACAATCCACGAGCCGCACTGATGACACGTGGGCTCGCCGAGATGACGCGGCTGGGCGTTGCACTGGGCGCGCGGGCTGAAACGTTTGCGGGACTCACCGGTCTCGGGGATCTGGTGCTGACGTGTACTGGTGCGCTCTCCCGTAACCGCGCCGTCGGGGTAGCAATCGGGCAAGGGCAGACGCTGGAGCAAGCGCTCGCTGGCAAGGACAGCGTGGCCGAGGGTGTGTTGAATGCGGAGAGTGCCAAGGCCCTGTCGGATCGCGCCGGCGTCGAGATGCCCATCATCGACGCAACGTACCGGATCCTGTTCGAAGGGCATGAGCCGCGCGAAGCCATCGACGCACTGATGGCGCGCGAGCTGCGCGCCGAGCGCGATTGATGTACAACCCGAGGAGAGCCCGTGTTGAAGGGTGAACCGGTCCAGGAGTTCTACTCGATCGGTGAGGTGTGTGCACTCACCGATCTCAAGCCGCACGTGCTCCGCTACTGGGAGAGCCAGTTCAAGCTGCTCAATCCCGCCAAGAACAGGAGCGGCAATCGGGTCTACGCACGGCGTGAGGTTGACCTCATCCTGCTGGTGAAGCATCTGCTGTACACCGAGAAGTACACCATCGACGGTGCCCGGCAGAAACTGGACGAACACCGCAAAGGTGGTTCGCTGCGCCCGGCGGCCCGTGCGGCGCTGGAAGTGCAGGTCATCGAAGCACTGGAGCGCGATCTCGCCGACCTCCATGCACTGCTCGACATACAAGGATCCGATGCGAATTCTTCTCAGTAACGACGATGGAGTGCTGGCGTCCGGTCTCGCCGTGCTGGAGCGCGCGTGCGCACCGCTCGGTGAGTTGCACGTCGTGGCGCCGGATCGTGAGCAAAGTGCGACCAGTCACTCGCTCACGTTGCATCACCCCCTCCGGCCGGTCAAACTCGGCGAGCGGCGCTGGCAGGTGGACGGCACCCCCACGGATTGCGTGCTGCTTGCCTGTAACGCGCTATTGCCGAGCCGACCGGATTTCGTGATCAGCGGCATCAATCACGGCCCGAACATGGGCGAGGACGTGTTGTACTCCGGCACTGTCGCGGCGGCGATGGAAGGTCTGGCACTTGGGATCCCGTCGATCGCGGTATCGTTCGCTGGGCGCGTGCTTCAGAGCGATGAGTTGCTCGAAGGGCAGGTGGAGACACTGCGCCCGTTGCTGAAGCGGCTCATGTCGCTCACGACGTTTCCGCGCGACACGCTGCTCAACGTGAACCTTCCGGCCGTGCCGGCTGCCGACGTGAAAGGTGTGCGACTGACACGGCTCGGGCGACGCGTGTTCAGCGACAGCATCGCGCGCATGAAGGATCCATGGGGGCGCGAGATTCTGTGGATCGGTGGTGGATCCGTGGAGTGGAGCGGCCCCGACGATTCCGACTTCCGAGCGGTGCACGACGGCTACATCTCGGTGACGCCACTGCACCTGGATCTCACCAATCGGGACATCCTCAGCTCGTCGGCGGACTGGTGGCAGGAAGCGTAGAACCGGAGTTTCGCGGAGTGCGGCGGCGTCTCGTCGAATCGCTCCAGGACAAGGGCATTCGCGATCTCGCCGTGCTGCGCGCGATCGATCAGGTCCCCCGGCATCTGTTCGTGCCGCCGGATGTCCGGCACCGCGCGTATGAAGATTCGGCGCTGCCCATCGGAAGCGGCCAGACGATCTCGCAACCGTACGTGCATGCGCGGGCGATCGAGCAGCTGATGCTCACTGGGCGTGAGAAGGTGCTCGAGATCGGCACGGGTTCCGCATATCAGACTGCGCTGCTGTCGCAACTCGCCGACCAGGTGTTCTCGATCGAGCGATACGCCGCGTTGCTCGACCGCGCTCGCACGCTGCTGTCACAGGCGCAGGTGCGAAACGTTTCGGTCTCGCTCGGTGATGGAACGCTCGGATGGCGCGAGTATGCGCCGTACGATGCCATCGTGGTGAGCGCCGGTGCGCCACACGTTCCCCCGGCGCTGGAGTCCCAGCTGGCGGAAGGCGGACGGTTGCTGATTCCAATCGGCGATCGCGACGAGCAGATGCTCACGCTGTTCGTGAAGCGAGGCGATCGGATGGATCGGCGTGACATCGTACCCGTCCGCTTCGTCCCGTTGATTGGGGCCGGTGGCTGGCCCGCATAGGCCCGCGCACACGGACACGGACACGGACCCGCTCACCGCCATGCAGACTACCACGCTGTCGATCTCGACTACTGAGACCCAGGGCATGTTCAATCCGCCGTATGCCGGCCCAGAGGTGCAGGCGGTACTCCCGCCGGGTGTACGCACGGCCTCCCGAGTGCACGCTCCGTATGTGCCACGACCGTGGCGCGGCCAGCCGCAGAACGTAGGGTCGGAGCCATCCTCGCACGCGTTTGCGCCCATCCCGCCACTACTCGTCGAACTTCCGGTGCACGCACCGGATTCGGACCGGTTCGGTGGTTCGTCGTCGCAGGCCACCGAGTACGCCGCATCGAGCGACATCGCCCCTCCGTCACCACTCCAGGAATCGTACGACAAGTCGGCCTTTTACACGCCGCCATTCCTCGACGCGTTGCCACCGATCGGCGAGTTTCTCGACTCGGGTCCAGTCGGGCAGATCAGAGAAACGGCCGCGCGGGCAGGGGAGCCGGTCCGCCCTGATGAATGGCCCTTTGCGGAGGCGGGCGCGGAAACCACCGAACTCAGCGCAGAATTTCGCCCACTCGGTCACGAGCAGCTGTTTGCCGATGTACCAGAGCCGGCGCCGTTGCCCATGTGGAACGACGATGACCTCATGGACATCATGCCGCCCCCCGAGGCGGTGCGGCCGGCGGAAGAGACGCCGCACTGGACAATGTCGGCTGCGGATGCCTCAGTCGAGGAGTCGCTACAGGGGACCAGCAGTGAATCGGCCGCGCGGGCGCTCGAAACGCTCGCGGCTCGGGTTCGCAGCGGGGAGTTGCGCGTCGATGGGTATGCGCCCGAGCTTGGTGATGCGGCCGTACTGGCCGCCGCACTTGCCGCCCTCCTTGGCATTCGACGCTAACCCACCTCGCGCGGTCTACTGCCGCACCCCGGCTACTCTCACCAACGACGGATGCAGAACGTCGATGTCGCAGGCACCAGCGCAGACGCGGTCGCAGACGCGGTACGGGCGGTCGTGGTCGCAGACACGACCGCCGGTACGGCGGAAGGGACCATAGCGGACACGCTCGCTGCACGGGTCAGCCGAACCGTACGTGACATCCCGGACTTTCCGACGTCTGGAGTCCTGTTCAAGGACATCACGCCCGTGTTGTCGGATGCGGCGCTGCTGCGCGAGGTGATCGTGGCGATGGCGGGGCCGCACACCGCTGCCGGAATCACGCACGTCGTCGGGATCGAGAGTCGCGGTTTCCTGTTCGGCGTGCCGATCGCGTTGGAGCTGGGCTGCGCGTTCGTGCCGGCTCGGAAGCCCGGGAAGCTGCCGTATCAAACGGTTCGCGAGAGCTACGCGCTCGAATACCGAGACGACATGCTGGAAATGCACCAGGATGCCCTTGGGCGCGGTGCTCGCGTCCTGGTCGTGGACGACGTGCTGGCGACCGGCGGAACGGCGAGCGCGGCCACGCGCCTGGTCTCACAGCTCGGCGGTAGCGTTACTGCTATCGCTGTCCTGATCGAGCTTGGTTTTCTGAATGGTCGCAGGGCCCTTGGCAACCTGCCGGTGCACTCGTTGATCACATACTGAGCCCAGGCCGCGCGGTGTTCGGCGTGACCGGCACCGCATCGCGCGGCGACCGCGGCCGGCAGCCCTCGCGTATGCCGTGACTCCGACGTGTGCGCCGGCGCGGTAGTGCCCCCGAGAGGATTCGAACCTCCGGCCAACAGTTTAGGAATCGGTGTAGCGCTCTGTAGCGCAGGAAGTCCGCGAGCGTAAGCCGTAGTGAGTGCGCGAGTTACGCTCGCGGAAGTGATAGGCGCACTTACACCGATTAAGTACGCATCGCAGTCCTTTAGCTGTGAACGGTCCACATCATGGACCACTGCCTTTCGGCTTTGGCCAGTGCTCCTCGAAGACTGGGAAGTCGCGCGGGAGCTTTTTGTTTGCCACCTGAAGCGCGAACGCTCGCGCCTCGCGCAGTCTTCGAATCTGCGCGAGCTCAAAGTCGGCTGACTCCAGAAGCTCGCGCAGCACATCGGCCGACGCCTCAGCAGCGCAGCGTTCTGTCAGGATGACGCGAACGCGTTCGAATTCCTTGTCTGTCTGTTGCACACAGAACGACAAGAGCGCCGCGCCTAGCTCCTCCGGCTTCGTGCCACCCATCCACCGTTCACGCCCCACGGGGGCCTGGATCGCGCGGATTACATACTGCCCGAGCTCGCGCGCCAAGTCGGCAGGATCAACGGCATCGCGTGCCTGCGGGCCGGTGCCGAAGACGAGGTAGTCGAGCGAGACACCATAGCGCACTGAGATTCGGACGAGATGCGCCGAATCTGGGAAGGTGCCTCGCATCCAGGACGACACGGACGCCGGACTAACGTCGATCGCCTCCGCCAGTTCTTGCTGCGTCTTCGTTTTGGTCTTCTCGGCAATTACCCACTCTAGGCGTTTCTTAAACGCGCCTGTCACCTCAGTAACAGCCGCCTCGGCGGCAGCGTTCGCCTTCCGAGCCTCCTGCATTTCCTTGCGCGTCGGTGCCTGCTTCTGACCGCGTGCCATATTCAGTACGGTTAAAGTGTGAGCTTCAAGCGTAATGAAAGTCTGAACTGGGGACAATGGGGGCTGTCAGCCCTATCATGCGGTTGTCCGCTGCTATCTCGCACTCACAACCGCCAGCCTGCCATGCTCATAGCAACTCTCGAGGCATCCACGCACG
>DASQZA010000358.1:0-12635 GCA_035638935.1 Gemmatimonas sp.
GAGTAGCCCATGATGTAGTCGCCCGTGCCGCCAGCCACGGCGAACTGGAAGCGACCGTCGGCATTGGTGCGGCGCGTCTGCGTGACGTTGCCGGGCACCGACGTCGCACTGACGAGCACATTGGCGAGTGGTTGGCCTTCCGCGTTGGTCACCCGCCCACGGATCACATCGGTCTGGGCGAGCAGCGCACGCGGCGGTGCGGCCACGAGCAGGACGGTGAGGACTACGTACAGCAGGCGCGCAATGCGGCTCACAGTCGAATGCGCTGACGCGCACGCGCACGCGCACGCGCACGCGCACCCGCGCGCGGTTCGTACGAGGCCACGAGGGATCACGGAGGGCTCCCGGCAATCGGGCAAGAGGTGGGACGACACCTGCATTGACATCACTTGGTGCGGAATCGTTGGCACACCGAGCTGCATACTCGGCCGATTCGCCTACTCCAATACTACGGCCACGTTCCCGCACGCCGGATCCCGCTTCAGCGCATCCTCACGAGATCGACATCAAATCGACATCTGCAAAAGGGCCCCGCCGACCACCGGCGGGGCCCTCCTGTTGGTGGAGCATCAGGGTTGCGGAACGACTGCCCGCTTGCCCGCTTGCGGGTTTTTCACATGCACATCGAACCAGGCGAACCACCGCGCCCATAGATCCAGATCACTGGCATAGGTGGCCACACTGTGGTCCTCGTACGGATACATGTAGAGCGCTGCCGGCTTTCCGAGCCCCTGCAACGCCGCCATCATGCGCGTCGAGCTCATCGGTGCCGTGCCCTGGTTCTGGTCTTCGATGGCGTGGTACATGAGCAGCGCGCCGGAAATCTTGTCCGCGCGCAGGAATGGCGACATGTCCAGGTAGGTGTCCTGCGCCTGGAAGAAGTTGCGCCGCTCGCTCTGGAAGCCGAATGGCGTCAGCGTGCGGTTGTACATGCCGTCGCCGGCGATGCCGGCCTTGAAGTACGGCACGAGCGTCATGGCGTTGACGGTGCTGAAGGCGCCGTAGCTGTGGCCGCCGATGCCCATCTTCTCACGGTCGACATAACCCGCCTCGACGACGGCATCGAGCACGGCATCGAGGTTTTCCTTGAGATCGCGGGTGTAGTTGTCGTTCATGCGCCCGCTGTCGCCGAAGATCGGAATGTCCGGCTCGATCAGCGCGTACCCTTGTGCCACCCACAGCTTCACGGCCGACGCAGGACGCGCCGACGGTACGTCGGGGAACTGGTTGATGTTCACCGCGTATCGCGACTGCTCGTAGTCGGCTGCCGACGTATACTCGCGCGGATAGAACCAGATGATGCCGGGCAGTTTCGTGCCCGGCTTCCAGTCACGCGGCAGTGTCACGTCGGTCCATATCTTCGCCCCGTCACGCGGGCGCGTGACCTGCAACCGCTTGACGATCGCACTGCTGATCTCCGGCCCGACATCCACCGCGTGCGTGAGTTGCTTCGACGCGCCCGTGGTCGCGTCGCGCAGCCACGCGTCTGCAATCACGGTGGGCGACTCGCGGGTCACGATGTACTTGCGACCGTCGTCGTCGAGCGCCGTGACGAATTCCTCGTACGCATCCGCCGGACTGTCGAAGATCCGTGCGCGCGCACCTGTTTCGATGTCGATCCGGTCGACCCACGGCCGCGGCGCCTGCGTGTGCCAGTTCGCACCCGGCGTGCGTGTACCTGCCACCATCACGCTCCGTCCGTCGGAGCCGAGGGTGACCAGCATCTGCCCGTTGAGGCCACGCTCCATGGTGAGCGGACCGCCGGGACTGAGCGTGTCACCGGCTGGGCGACCACCTCGACCGCCGGCACCGCCCGCGCCGCCGAAACCACCGCCACCCGCCGCGAGCGTGATGCCGCGCGGGAGACGGAAACGCCTGGCCGGATCCGCGACACGCACGGCGATCACGGCACCACTGTCCGCCACGAACATCGTCGAGAAATCGTCGCTGTATGCGAGTGACGTGAACTGCCCACTCCCTTCGTACAGCACCTTCGTGTCGTTCGGACCGAACGGCGGCAGCCAATTCACGTAGCGCACACTCGTCGGCGTCGGGCGAGCGGCGCGCGCACCAGCGAACACCGACTGCATGTATACGAGGCCCGGGCCGGCCGGATTCCACGCGACGTTTCGCTTGCCTGTATCCGGACTTGCAGCAGCGCCGGCTGCACCAGGCGCGGCGACGTCACCGCGACCGCTCTCGCGCAGCGGTGTCGTCTCGATCGTGGCGATCGTCTTCCCGGTCGCGTCCCATAGTTCCTTCACCGTGCCGAACGACGACACCGGCACGAGATAGGAGAACGGCTCCGTCATCGACGTCACGGTGAAATGCCCCGCGTCGCTGGAGGGCTCGAACGAACGGATCATGCGAGGCAGGCCGATACGGCGCACGGCCTTCCCGCCGATATCGAGCAGCGCGAGCTGTCCTGTCGTGTAGTACTTGAGGCGTGCCTTGTCGAATGGGTCTTCCAGCAGGCTGAAATGCACCGGCTGCGGAACGGCGCGAGAACCGGTGAGTCGCACCTGCGGGCCGTCCGCCACGCCTTTCACACCGCGCACTGGCTCTGCCCCACGCCCTTCCGGTACGATGACTGCCAACACGCTCCGGCCGTTCGCCGTGAACACGAGCGAGGTGGAGAGTGTCGCGAGCAACGGCACGCTTCCGAGTCGGCTCGACCGGCCGGACGCGACATCGGCGACATAGGCATACGACGCATCGTCGAAGTTGGCGATATACGCCACATGCGTTCCAGTCGGTGACCACATCGGCGCAGAGATGCTCGCGCCGGCCGGCGTACTGATGGTGCGCGATGCACCGGTCTGCGGATTCATCAACGACAAGCCGCGGCGCGTGCTCGTGGTCAGCGATCGTGCACGATTCGCCTTCGTGTCGATCACGACGCCGCCGAGATAGATGTGCGGCTTGCCGTACGCCATGATGTCGCCGCGGTCTGCACCGCTCGGCCGCAGGAACCATGTCCGGTCGGGACTCGGCATCGCGAACGAGATGTCCGTGCGCGGCGCCATGACCATGCGTTCGACATTGGCCGGCGGTTTGACGAACGTTTCCGCGCGGAGGATCTCCTGGGGATCCCATGCCTTGTCGCCGTTCTGTGCACCACCCGACTGCGCATGCAGGCCGAGCGGAAGGAGGCCGATGGCGAGCAGCGCGGTCGAAACGGCGAGGCGTGGGGGCATGCTTCTGGAGAGGTAGAGAAGGAGAGAGCTACAGGTGGTCGTTGATGCCGGGCCAGGCGTCCTGGCCGTAGCGCGCTATAGTACGGAGATAGTGCATGCCCTCGTCGGCGTGTGCTGCCTTCACTGCGTCGGCTCCCTTGCGAACCGCGTCGGCGTCGGCATACGGGGGCTCGAGTTCGTCGGCGATGCGGCCTTCCTCGTGCTTCACGCCCGCGGCATCGAGGAAAGTGATCTGCACGGCAGGCTCGAGATCGACGTAGAGCAGCTGCAGCAGGTCGAGTTCATCGCTCGCGCTCTCGGCATTGAGCCGAACGACCTCGCGCGCGAGCCGTTCCGGTGCCCAGGACTGCAACGTGACGGCGCGAAAACCGCCGCCGCGCGAAACGATGCGCTGGATGTAGATCATGCGGGCTTCACGACGTGCCGAGATGGCGTGCGTCACGAGCTGCAGGCGGCGCGCAGAAGGCAGCGCGCGGTACGGGGATGGGGTGGGAGGCATCTTCAAACATAGTCTGCCCGCGGGGTGGGACCCCAGCACTCCCCGCGACGCGCAGGCCGCCCGCGCCCCGGCCTGTCTCATCCCTGTCTCAGCGAGGTAGCGTGAGGGTGAACGTCGACCCCTCGCCGGGCACGCTCGTCACCGTGACGTCGCCGTGCATGGCGCGGGCGAACTGGCGGCTGATTGCGAGGCCAAGCCCGACTCCGATACCGGCGACGTGCAGCTCGGACTTCGCCTGCACGAAGGGTTCGAAGATGCGCTCTAGCTGCTCCGAGGCGATGCCGATGCCCGTGTCGCGCACTTGTATCCGCACGGCGTGGTCCCCAGGCGCGATGGCCATGCCGATCCGTCCTCCAGCCGGCGTGAACTTGAGCGCGTTTCCAAGCAGGTTGAGCAGGATCTGTCGCGTCTTGTCGACGTCTCCCTCCACCGTGAGCCCGGTGTGCAGGATCGACTGCTCCAGTGTCAGGCCCTTCTCACCCATCTGCGGGAGTACCATGTCGACGACCGATGCGATCATCGCGTCGACGTCGATCGACGCGGTGCGCAACTCGATGTGTCCAGCGCCAAGCTTGGCGAAATCGAGCACGCCGCTCACGAGACCATCGAGGTGCGCCTTGCTCTTCTGGATGCGGCGCAGGTCGGTCTTCTGTTCCGCGGTCACCGGGCCGCGCACCCCAAGTTCGATCAGCTGCGCATAGCCACCGATCGCGTTGAGCGGGGTCCGGAGTTCGTGGCTCATGGCCGCGAGGAAGTCACTCTTCGAGCGATTCGCCTCCTGCGCCTCGAATGTGAGCCGCTGCAATTCGGCTTGTGCCGACTTCCAGTCGTCGATGTCCGTGTTCGTCCCGAACCATCGCAGGATACGCCCTGACGCATCACGTTGCGCGCTTGCACGCACCAGATGCCACCGGTATGCCCCGTCCGGCGCGCTCCAGATCCGGAACTCGATCTCGTATGACTCGCCGGTGGACACGGAGTGACTCCACGCGGCGGCACTGCGTGCGGCGTCGTCGGGATGCAACGCACCGATCCACGCATCCCCGATGATGCCCTCTTCCGGGATGCCAAGAAACTCCTTCGTACGTTCGTTCACGAAGTCGAGCGCACCGTCCGGCGTCGCGGACCACACATGCACCGGAATGGCGCTCGCGAGAAAGCGATACCGTGCCTCGCTTGCCTCGGCATCGGCACGCGCGCGTTCGCTCTCGCGCAACAGCCGTTCGGCTTCCCGACGCGAGCGCACTGCATCCGTGACGTTCGATCCGAAGGCCACGATGCCGGTGCGCGCGCCGTGCGAGTCCGTGAGCGCCTGATACACGAAATCCAGGTAGTTCTCCTCCGCCACGCCGCCGTTACGGTACAGCGTGATCGGTATTGCCCGGCCTACATAGGTCTCGCCCGTGTTCAGCACGCGGTCCAGCAGTTCGACGAAGCCCTGCCCGCGTAGCTCCGGAATCGCATCGGCGACACGACGTCCGACCAGGTCACGCTTGCCCACCAGCTCGTAGTACGCCTCGTTGGCGAACTCGAACTCGTGGTGGGGGCCGCTCAGCACGGCAAGAAAAGCGGGCGCCTGTTCGAATACGGTTCGGAGCCGTCGCGCCGCATGCTCGGCGGCGAGCCGTGCAGCATGCGCGTCCTCTTCCGCGCGCACGGCCCCGGTTGTCTCCAGTGCGACGTTCAGGACGGCGATCACCGAGCCGTCTTCGTCGCGTACCGGGCTGACCGAGTACGCGAAGTATGCGTCGCTTGGTGCGCCGCCATTGCGCTCCATCAGGAAGCGCGCACGCTCCTGAAAGGCCGCCGTGCCGTCACGGCGCGTGGATTCGAAAAGAGGCGCCATTTCATCCCAGACCTCCTTCCACACCTCGCCGCCCGCCCGTCCGAGTGCCTCCGGGTGTTTGACGCCCAGCAGGGGGCGGTACGCGTCGTTGTACAGCAGCAGCAGATCGGAACCGCACCAGAGATTCATCGGGAACGGCGATTCCAGCACCGTCCGGATGGTCGTTCGCAACGCGGGAGACCATCCGGAGGGCGGGCCGAGCGCGGTCAGCTCCCACGGGAAAGCGCGGCAGCGTTCCGCCATCTCGCCGTCGCCGGGAAAAATGCTGCGGAGCGAAAGCGGCTGCATCGTCGATGACATGATCGCACAATATATGATTGGGCACTTGTCGTCGCATGGAGCGCCGCATGTCGCCATCCCCACGGTGTGACCTGCGTTGCAGGCAGGTCTGTGTCCGCTGGCAATTCGGGAGAGCCCGGTCGCTTGCCAAACAGCTGGCATCAGGCGATTTCAATGAATTCGAACGAAGCCTTATCGTGACACGAACGACATACTTTCCGAGGGCGGGGCGCATGTTGCTGCGATGGCTGACAGTGTGCGGGACAGTGCTTGCAGCGGGATGCGCTCGCACGACAGCGCCGAATGTCCCGGCACCTTCCGCCGAGGCTGTGGCGCTCGATGCCCGTTCGCTGGCCGTGTACCGTACGGTGGCGGATTCCATCTACGTGCACACTACCGACCGCCCGATCGCGATCGTTGCCACGACGCTCGACACGACGTGCACGACGTCACCCTGCGTGGACATCAACCAGCGTTGGGGATTGGCGTCGCTCTGGTGGGCAGATTCGGACAGCAGCGAGGCGAACAGTGCGCGGCAGAGTCTCCTCGCCCGAAGCGAGATTCGTTTCGACCTGCGCGCGCTCCCCGCGATGGGGGGCAAACTGGTGAGCATCGATGAGAGCCGTGTGCCGATAGCGGGGAGCGACGTGACGCCGTGGATCGCTTTCCGCGACGGCAATTCGCTGGCGGCGGGTGCACTCCAGTTTTCAGGCGTAGGCTTCGGAGAGTCCGGACAGACAGCGATCGTGTTCGTGGATTGGCGCTGCGGTCCCGCGTGCGGGCACACGCTCAGTGTCGCGCTTCGTGCAACGAGCGACAGCACATGGCGCATCGGCGACATGCTGCTGCTCACGTCCCAGCGCTGACGGACGCCGTCGCACGCACACAGGCACACACACGTTCACACTGACGTTCACGTGGAACACACGACGATGCGCGCGCTGCTGCTGGTGGGCGGAGGTGGTTTCCTCGGTTCAGTTGCGCGGTATCTGGTGTTCCGCGCGCTGCATTCGGTCACGCCTGCCGCTGGGCCGCTGCGTGCGTTTCCGCTGGGCACGCTCGCGGTGAACGTCGTCGGCTGCCTCATCATCGGCGCGCTGCTCGCGGTCGGGGAGCGCGAGCCCGGTTGGAGCGACAGTGCGCGCCTCTTCCTGCTGACGGGAATCCTCGGCGGCTTCACGACGTTCTCGGCCTTCGGTCTCGACACGTTCACGCTGGTGCGTGATGGCCGGCCGGCGCTCGCCGCTGCCAACGTGCTGCTACAGGTCGGCGGCGGTCTGGCAGCGGTATGGGCGGGCTACCGAGTGATGACGGCGTAGTCTCGCCCCACCACCGCGAGTGCCGAGCGCGCAGCGCGACACCTCGCCCGACCTTCCTACACCGAAGTCCGACGCGCCTCGACGATCAAGCGACGCAGCTCATCTGTATCGGCGGGCTTGACCAAGTGGATGTCGATCCCGGTTTCAGCCGACTTCCGACGATCTTCGCCCTGACCCCATCCCGTCAGCGCGATCAGTACCATGGAACGTCCCCACTCCTGTGCCCGGATGAGCTTTGCAACGTGATGCCCCGTGAGGATCGGCAGCCCGATATCGAGTATGGCGACGTCTGGACGGAACGATTCCGCCATGCGAACCGCTTCGGCGCCGTTGTAGGCAACCGCGGTTTCGTGGCCATCGAGCTTGAGCAACAGCGCGAGACTATCTGCACTGTCGCCGTTGTCGTCCACGACCAATACCCGGCGACTCACGGTGGGTGGCTTCGTCGATCCGGAGTTCACCGGCGAGTCCTTGAGCATCTTCGTTGACGTGAGGTTGGGCGGGAACGGACGGAACATTCACTCTGCACTCCGTGTGCCGTTGCCGGGATCGCGGCGCGGCGCTCTGCCGGATCACTCCGCTTACCCATCGTCGGGCCCGCGTTCCAGATTTCGGGGAAGATGACGGCGGGCGCAGGAGCCGGCAAGACAGTAGCTGCTGGCGCATAGAGATCGAGCGATGCCAGATTCGGCGATGTACTCCACGCTGATTCTCGTTGCCGCCCTGCTGCAGGCGCTCTACGTCCTGCCGTCGAACTTGCCGTCGAGTTTTCGGTTACCCACGCTGCCGAGCTCGCACTCGCAGCCCCGCGCCGACACCGTCGATGTGTTGATTGCCGGAGGGATCGTGCACGATGGGTCCGGTACGGCAGGCCGAGCGGCTGATGTCGCGCTCCGCGGCAATCGAGTGGTCTTCCTGGGAGTGACCCCTCAGGGAACCGTCGCCCGGCAGCGCATCGACGCGCGAGGGTTGATCGTTGCGCCCGGTTTCATCGACCCGCATACGCACGCGTACGAAGGCCTTCCACGACTGGGTGCCGATCGCCGCCAGAACCTGTCGTCGCTCATGCAGGGCATCACGACCGTCGTACTGGGCGCCGACGGGCGTGGCCCATTCGACGTCGCGCGCACGCTGGACGAATCCGTGCGGGCCGGCCTCGGCACGAACACGTACGCGCTCGTGGGTTTCGGGACTGTCCGCTCCCATGTCATGGGAGCGTCATCCGCTGCTGCATCACGCCTGCAGATCGATTCGATGCGTGCCTTGATCACCCGCGCGATGCGTGAGGGCGCGTATGGTGTCGGCTCAGGCCTCTTCTACGCCCCGCAAAGCTACGCGACCACGGAGGAAGCAATCGCGGTGATCTCTGCTGCGCGCGAGTTCGGTGGCGTATACGACACGCACCAACGTGATGAGAGCTCGTACAGCATCGGCTTGCTCAACTCGGTGCGGGAAAGCATTCGCATTGGATGCGAGTCGGGACTCACGGCGAACATCGGGCACATCAAGGCGCTCGGCGTCGACGTCTGGGGAAAAGCCGACAGCGTGCTGGCCATCATGCGCGATGCGCGCGCCCGCGGATGCAAAGTCACTGGGGATCAGTACCCGTGGACTGCGAGCGGCACGGGGCTGAGTGCCGCGCTGCTCCCACGCTGGTCGCAGGCAGGCGGACGTGATTCCCTGCTGGCACGCATCGCCGACCCCGCCGCACGCGAGCGCATGCTCGTCGAGACTCGGGACAACCTTCGCCGGCGCGGCGGTGACAGTACCATCCTGTTCACCGGGGGCGGGGGCGCCGCAGGCCGTGCGTACGTGGGCAAGACGCTGCGACAGGTCGCCGCGGAGAAGCGGATCCCGCCGGCCGAAACGGCGATCGAGATGGTGCGAGATGGAGCCGACATGAGCGTTGCGTCGTTCAACATGTCGGAGCCGGACATCGAGACGTTCATGAGGGATCCATACATCATGACGAGTTCAGACGGCTCCGGTGGCCATCCACGCATGTACGGCACCTACCCGAGGAAGATCCGGCGCTATGTGCTGGACAAGCCGGTCATCACCATGGAGCGCATGATCCACTCGTCTGCTGGCCAGGTGGCGGAGGTGTACGGCTTGGCTGACCGTGGAGTGCTGCGGCCGGGCGCGTTCGCTGACCTGATCGTGTTCGACCCGCGCACCATACGCGACGAAGCCACCTACGTGGAGCCGACGAAACTCGCAACCGGGATGCGTTGGGTGTTCGTCAACGGCGTCGCGGCCGTGGCGAACAGCACGCCGACGGGAGCGCTCGCGGGACAAGCGCTTCGCCGCACCGGCAGGCCCGCAGCACGTTGAAGAACCGCCGGCATCACGCCGCCCTTGGGAAGCGACGTGATGGCAACGCTTGCTGCTAGCGCGCGACGCCGGATACGGGAAGGTCGACGGCAATCCGACGCCATTTGCCCTGGTTGAAGCGCAGCACGCTGAGGGTGCAACGTGCGATGTGGCCCAGGAGAATGGCGACCCAGATATGAATGGGCTCGAGCGTGCCGAGATTGGAGATGATGAAGCAGATGCCCAGCGGGACGATGACCTGAGAAACGACGGAGATGTACAGTGGGCTCTTGGTATCACCGGTCCCCTGCAAACCACCGGTGTACGTGAGCGCGACCGTGACGAACAGGCCCGACACGCTGAGTACGCGCAGCAGCGTGACGCCAATCTCCACGACGACCGGGTCGTTCATTCCGAACACCCCCAACAGTTGCCTCGGGAAAAACAGGAAGAAGAGGCCAAGAAACGCAGCGCCCGCGACCCCGATGCGCGCGGCCACCTGTACAGCGGCATGCGCGCGCTCCGGTTGGTTGGCACCGAGGTTCTGGCCAGCGACAGTGGCCGCCGCGCCCATCAGTCCGACCGAGGTCCACGTCACGAGTGAGAAGAGCTGCGAGTACGACACCGCAAACGCAGCTTGCGCTGCCGCGCTTTGCGCGAGCGAGCCGATGAACGTGAGCATCAGCACGCCACCGATGTTCATCGCGATGCCCTGGATGCCTGCGGGTAACCCGAAGCGGAACAGCGACCGGATGATCGTCCAGTCGGGGCGATAGCCGCCCGCACGACGGAACGAGACGAGCCAGGTGCCGCCCCACAGTCTGGCGATCGCGTAGAGCGCGACGGTTCCGGACGCGATGACGGTGCCCATCGCGGATCCCGCCGCACCATACGCCGGTATCGGCCCGAGGCCGCGGATGAACACCACGTTGAGCAGGACGTTGAGCACCGTCATGATGATGCCGAGTACCATCGGAGTGCGTGCGTCCCCGACGGAGCGAAGCGCACCGCCCAGCATGAAGAACACGAGCATCCCGCTGCTGAACAGGAACATGATACGCAGGAACGGCAGTGCCTCTCGCTTGACGGCAGGTGCCGCGTTCACGAGGTCGAGCAGCAAGGGCGAGAGAAAGTATCCGATCGGTGCCATGATCAACACGGACAGTCCGATCGCCGTGAGGAACGCCTGAAACACCACTCGATCGACCTTGTCCTCTTCGCCGGCGCCCGCAAAGCGAGCGACCAAGACGCTCATGCCGGTGAACAACGACGAGATGAATGCGATGACTACCATGAAAATCTGCCACGAGACCCCGATGGCCGCATTCGCCGTGAATCCGACGAGATGCCCAACGAGCACATGGTCGACGATGCCCTGCAACCCCCCGATGATGTTCGTGAGCATCGTCGGCCACGCAATCTTCCAGACCGCCTGCGGCAGCGAGCCTTCGATGATCGACCGATCGTAGCGCGGCGAGCCTTTCGCGGCTGACGCAATCTGGGGTGCCGTACCGGCTGTCGCCCCCTGCGCAGGTGCGTCGGCTGCAGGTGCGGGACGAACGATGTCGGTCATGGACTCTACACGAGAAGCGGGCACACCGGCCCGTTCGTGGTACCGGGATGGAGCGGAAAACTACAACTCAGTAGCCGTCGACGCTGAAGGCCGTCGAGCCGTCAGACTGTTGAACGCACCCGGCCTGGCGAGAGACCGGCAGCGCCGAATCATGTCGAGGTGCCAGAGCTCGCCGCAAGCTTCGGTCGGTGCCTCGGTTACCGCCTCGGTATACTCCAGAATGCAACGCCGTCCGGTGCCGTCTGCACCGGATACTCCTTGAGTATCCGGCGGTCGAGAAGGTCGACCGCAATGACGGATGAGCGGCCGGCCGAGGTAATGAATGCCGTACGGTTGTCGGCGCCGATGGAGACGCCGCGCGGCGAGCCCAATTCGTCGATTGTGCCAAGCGTCGCGCGCGTCGCGACATCGAGGATGTGAATCCGATTCTGCTCCGGGTCGACGACGACGGCGAGCTTGCCGTTCGGCGCGATGCCAAGACGGTATGGCAACGTGAACCCCGTAAGGGTCGCGGAAACGGTCCACGTGCGTGTGTCCACGACGCTCACCGTGCCGTTGCTATTGCTGCCCACCCAAACCTCTCCGCCATCAGGGCGAACCGCGATGCCTTCGCTGCGTGGGCCAATCGGAAGCTGTCGCACGGCGGACTTCGTCACGAGATCGAGCTCGCTCACCGTTCCGCTGCCGACGTTCGCCGTGTAAGCACGCGCGCCATCCGCCGTAAGCCCGACCATGTGCGAGCCCGCATTATCAGTCGCAATGTCGCCGATCACGGCACCCTTCTCGATATCCACGAGCACCACGCGCTGAGTGGCCTCCGACGTCACGGCCATCATCGTGTTGCTCGACCCGACGAATGTCGCGCCATGTGGACGCGTGAAGCGACCGAGGTCGATCGTGCGCACGACTGTCCCCGCGCCGAGGTCGATGATCGCAAGCTTGTTCCCGGGCGTGCCGGTACCGTAGACCGTGATGACACCCGTGCGCCCATCCGGCGACACCGCTGCTTCGTGCGGCCCGTCGCCGACGGTGATGTGCGTGCTCGATCCAGTGGCAAGATCGACGAGTGTCGCGCTCGACGCCTGCTGATTGGCGACGAGCACCTTGCCGCGGAGCAGCGGTGGCTGCGCATGAGCCAGCACTGCCACCGACGACAGTGCGACGAGGGACGCCAATGCAACGACGGCCGGGTGACGGACGAAGCCGTGGCGACGGCACATCGCGGACGTGGGAAAAGACATGACGTGTCGGCAGGATGTGGGTGAATGACCTGCCCGACGGTATCGCCAGGTGTGCCGCACTGCGCTGGCGCTGGGACGAAGGGCACAGCAATGCGGCCCGTGCGAACGAGACACCCACTGGTGCGACAACGTCTACGCCCCTACCCGCGTGCGTCGATGGGACGGCCGCGACACGGGTGGCGCCTGTCTGATGCCCGGACGTGGACGGTTTGCGGTCGTGGCGTCCGGCGAAGCCAGGGTCGTCACCGCACGCCACGCAATCTGTGCACGCGAACGAAGACCAAGTTTTCCGATGATACGCTCGGTGTGATGACGCGCGGTGTTTTCACTGATGCCAAGCGCGAGTGCCACGCGCGCGTTCGACAATC
>DASQZA010000359.1:0-1953 GCA_035638935.1 Gemmatimonas sp.
CTCGCGGGTTCAAGGCGCTCAAGGTCTGGATGTCGTTCAAGGCCGACGGCGTGAACAAGCTGGCGCGGCTGGTGGAGCAGAACGTCGCGCAGTGCGCGTACCTGGCGTCGCTGATCGATGCACACGAGGAGATGGAGCTGCTCGCACCGGTGCCGCTCAACATCGTGTGCTTTCGCTACCGCGTGCCGGGCGCGAGTGACACGGAACTGGACGCGTTGAACACGGAGCTGCTCACGCGCATCCAGGAACGCGGGATCGCGGTGCCATCGAGCACGATCATCGACGGCCGCTTCGCGCTGCGCGTGGCGAACGTGAATCACCGGTCGAAGACGGCAGATTTCACGATGCTGGCCGAGAGTGTGGTGGCGATCGGGCGGGAGATCGTCGCGGAGCGACATGCGAAGTAGGTGCAAGGGCAACTACAACTGACTGACGCGAACTTGCGCGAATCGGCGCGAATGCTCGCGAATGGCTTCGGTGCATGCATTACGTTTTGCTATTCTAAATGAGGCTCTTCAGGGTTTCGAGTGGGTAGCGGTCACGACGGTCGCGGGTCGAGATCCAGTCCACCACAGTGGAAGTAGATGGCCCTCTTGAACGCGTCGCGGTTGCGGTAGCCCCGTGCGCCGTACTTGATCCATTGGATCTTGGCGTTCAGTCCTTCGGTCACGGCGTTCGTGATGCGATGGGTGAGATACGTGAGGATGTTGTCGAGGTGCGCCTGCAGCATCCGCGCGACTTTCTTCATCGGCTCGAGGCGCGAGCGCATCGCCCACCCGTACCAGCGGCGGAAGAAGGTCCGGGCGGCCCCGACATACGTGTAGTCCCAGAGGCGGCGGAGGCTTTCCTTCATCGCCCAGGCACGCGCCGATTGCAGCGTGCTGTCGCGGAGCACCGCAAACTCACGCCACGCGCGGCGCGTCATGTTGACGGGATTCGTGAGCCACGCGTACTTGGTCCGCGTCAGACGGGTGTCGCCCGCGGCCGACAGCACTTTGTGCTCCTGCTTCCGCACCGTGTCGACCGCCGTGCCCACGTGCTGCATGATGTGGAACTTGTCGAAGACGATCTTGGCATCGGCGTCGGGGACATGCGCGCGCACCGTCGTGCGATACGGCTCCCACATATCCATGGCAACCGCCGTGATGCCGTCTCGTTGCGCAGGGGTGAGCGCGTCGAAGTACGGGGTCAAGCTCGCCGTCTTCCGGTCGTCGGCCACATGGAGCACACAGCACCGATCCAGATCGACCACGACGCTGACGTACTGATGCCGCTTGAGGAAGCTCTTCTCATCAATGCCGAGGCGGGCGACGGGCGCGCTCGGGCGACGCGCGAGTCCACGGCGCACCGCGCGCTCCATGATGCCGCGGGCCTCATCCCAGGAGAGCCCGAGCCGGCGGCTCACGGCGGTCGGCGTCGCGTCCTTGAGCCACGCAATCGCCAAGCGCTCAAAGAGCAGGGTGAAGCGCGACCCGCGCTCGGCCCACGGCACGCGCACCGTCGTCACCCCGTGCGTCGCGCACCGGACGCGCGGTACCCGGGCACAGAGCAGCGTACGAAACTGACAGGTATCCAGATGGCGCCAGCGTCGCTCCACGTGATCGTACATCGGCGCCACCTCGGCACACTGCGGGCATGCGAACGTCGTACCGGCCGCGGTGCCGACCCACACGTCGACTTCCTGCGTCGCCTCCCGCAGCTCCACCCGCTCCACTTCCCAAGGGGTCGTCAATCCCAAGATGGTCTGATACAACGCCCGATCATCCATCGTCATCGCTCCCAAGTGCAGGCCTACCGGAAGCTACGCACCCACTCTATTTCCCGAAGAGCCTAAGATTCTACTGCAACTGGATGTACAGGGGAGCAGGCCACAGTCGCAGTATCGCTTCTCGCGACGTGGCAGGCTTGTCGTTCTTCTCCTTCGTGAACTGCTTCCATCCGGCGAACTGCACC
>DASQZA010000360.1:0-2277 GCA_035638935.1 Gemmatimonas sp.
GGCGGTATCGGCTCTGCCGTCGCACGTCGCTTCACCGCGCTGGGCTGCTCCTGCACCGGAGTTCGCCGTCGCCCGGAACTGGGAATTCCAGAGGGGTTTTCGGCCATCGGTGGCCCGGATGATCTCGACCGGCTGCTACCCGACGCCGACGTGGTGGTGGTGGCGGCCCCACTCACGGAGGCGAGTCATGCGACCCTTGATGGACGCCGGCTGGCGTTGCTCCCGGACGGCGCAATCGTCGTCAACGTAGCACGAGGTGGCCTCATCGATGACGGGGCGCTTCTCGTGGCTCTGGGGAGTGGTCGGTTGCGCGGGGCGGTGCTGGATGTATTCGGCACGGAGCCGCTTCCAGCCGACAGTCCGTATTGGCAGGCCCCGCGCGTCCTGATCACCCCGCACGTATCGGGGGTGTCACCGCGCAGGCAATGGACACGCGCTCTGGATCTGTTCGAAGACAATTGGCGGCGCTGGGTGGCGGATCGACCGCTACGCAATGTCGTGGACCTCGACGCAGGCTACTAGCGCTTCGCACGGCGTTCCCACTCCGCGCTTCGCTTCGGCTACCGGCGTGTCCCCGTACAGGGCGTCCCCCGGAGCGCGTCATACGCACCGCGTTTCCCGCAGCGCGTTTCACGGAGCCGAGGACGAATCGTGGCGATTGATCGCATCATCAAGGCAGCAGTCGATCGGGGTGCATCGGATGTGCACGTCAAGGCGGGAGACGTCGTGCGCGCGCGCATCGACGGCCGCCTCGTGGCACTCACGAAGCAGGCACTGAGCGCGGAGCAGACGCGAGCGATCGCCCTGCACCTCATGGCGACAGATGAGGAGCGCGCGGACATCGATGCGCTGCAGGATCATGACACGGCGTGGGCATCGCCAGGCGTCGGCCGGTTCCGTGTCAACATCCTGCGCCAGCGAACGGCGCACTCGATCGTCATGCGCGTCATTCCGGAGAGCGTCCCGACGTTCGAGTCGCTTCGCCTGCCATTGGTACTGAAGCGGCTCGCGCATGCGGAACGCGGCATGGTGTTGGTCACCGGCGTGACCGGTAGCGGCAAGTCGAGCACGATGGCGGCGTTCCTCAACGAGATCAACGCCAGCTACGAGAAGCACATCCTCACGCTCGAGAATCCGATCGAGTTCCTGCACGAGGACATCAAGAGCTCCGTCACGCAGCGCGAGATCGGCGTCGATACCGAGAGCTTCCGCATGGGGCTGCGCGCGGCGCTGCGGCAGGATCCGGACGTGATCCTCATCGGAGAAATGCGCGACGCCGAAACCGTGGATACGGCGATGAAGGCCGCCGAGACGGGGCATCTCCTGATCTCGACGCTGCACACGCCGGATGCGCAGAGTACGATCATGCGCATCGTCGCGATGTTTCCACCGAACGAGCAGACAGTCGTGCGCCTGCGACTCGCCGAGTCGCTGCAGTCGGTGGTGTCGCAACGATTGCTTCCGCGCGCGGGCGGGCAGGGACGCATCGTCGCCGCGGAGATCATGGTGGTGACGCCGACGATCCGTGACCTCATCACGGAGAACCGCATTACCGAGATCCGCGACTACATCGCGGAGGGTTCGCAGTACGGGATGCAGACGTTCGACCAGCATCTCACGGAGCTCGTGCACGCTGGCGAGGTCGCCTTCGAAGTCGCGCTCGGCGCTGCGACTCGTCCGGCCGATTTCGAACTCGGCTTCCGCATGGGCAAGGCGGCGCCGCCAAAGCCGGCAGCACGAGCATCGTCTGTGACCGGGAGCATGGCTGCCGTCGGTGCCACACAGGGCGGAACCATGGGCAAGAACCCGCTCGGTACGGGGGCGAACCTTCCGCCGATCCTCACGAGTCCCACCGGCCATGACGCAGTGACGAGCCCGAGCCCACTCGGCGGTGATACGGTGTTCGGTAGCGGGTTCGAGAGTCTGTTCGGGAGCTGAAAAGGAAAAGCAGAAGCGGACGGGCAGAAGCGGACGGGCAGAAGCGGAGGGGCAGAAGCGGACGGGCAGAAGCGGAAGGGCAGAAGCGGGAGGAACGGTGCACAGCTCCTCGGCGTCTCCCTTAGTTTTCCGGCATGCCGACTACTCCGCTGGGCGGGCTCATGGTGCCTGCCGTTTCCACGTTTCATGCCGACGGCGAGATCGATCGCGCGTCGTTCACGTCCAACCTCGAAGCGCATCTCGCGCACGGAGTCGACGGCGTGCTCGTCGCCGGGTCGAGCGGTGAGTCTGCCCTCTTGGACGACGATGACCGGCGGGCCCTGCTCGAGCTCGCGCGTG
>DASQZA010000361.1:0-6357 GCA_035638935.1 Gemmatimonas sp.
CCCATGGAATTGGCATCAACCCAGATTGCGGGGATCACGGTCACTGGTGAGCGCGGTGGACAGTTGCGCTCTGCCGATCAAAAGAAGCGTTCCATCACCGTCAGCGACGTGGTCTCCGCCGACGAGATCGGCCTGCTGCCCGACCAGAATGTCGCCGAGGCCGTGCAGCGCGTGCCGGGCGTGTACATGGAGACGACGCGCGGCGAAGGACGCACGGTTTCAATCCGCGGCGTGGCACCGAACCTCAACAACGTGACGTTGAACGGACAGCCCATGGCGTCGACGGGCAGCGATCGCGCGTCGGCGCTCGACCTGTTGCCTGCGTCGATGGTGGCCAACATCGAAGTGACGAAGGCCGTGACGCCCGACATGGACGCGAACACGATCGGCGGGACGGTCAACCTGCGCACGCTTACCGCATTCGACCGCCCGCGGCCATTCTTTTTCGGCATCTTTGAAGGATTGCAGAACGACCGGCAGGTGCCGTTCGGCGAGGTGCAGCGGCCGTACGAAGTGGACATCACCACTGGACGTCGGTTCGGGCAGAACGGAACGCTCGGACTCGTACTCTCGGGCAGCGCCTCGCGCCGCGACAACGCCGTGTCGGTGCTGGATCCGGATGGCTGGGTACGGGTGCTCAATCGCACCACAGGCGACTCCATCACCGTCTCGAACGAGATCGAGCAGCAGCTCGCCGACAACGATCGTACGCGTATGGGCGTGACCTCGTCACTCGATTGGCACCCGCGCCCGGAAACCAACCTGTTCCTGCGTGGCCTGTATACGCGCACGAAGGAGATCGAGCGGAACTCCGAGTTCGAGATCACATTCACCGGAAACTACGAGTTTCCGGCAGGCTCGAAGGTAGGTCGCAACACGGCAAGCTCGATGGAATTGGACATCAGCCGCGATGAGGAGACAGAAAACCTCTACTCGTTCAGCACCGGCGGTAGCCAGCGCTGGGGCGCTCTCCTCATGGAAGTCGTTGGAGTGGCCACCCGTGGTGAATCGAAGAGCTTTGGCCCCGATGCGACGTTCGAGAACCCGACTGCGACAAACGTGCTGGCGCCGGTCCGCCTCGACTTTTCGAAGTATTTCTACGGCGTGACGCCGGAGAATCCGGGATTCGTGACGAATCCGGTGAGTTACAATCTGAACGGACTGTCGTTCAATCGCGGATCGTCCATCGAGAACACGATGATCGGTGGGCTCGATCTGAAGTATGATACGAAGATTGGGCGTTTCCCGGCTTTCCTCAAGTTCGGCACCAAGATCCAGAGCCGCGACAAGGACATCGACGAGTCGTCGGATCGATACACCAACAACACGCTGACACTGCTGCCGTGGTCCCAGAAAGTCACGGGCCAGTTGCAGGACGGCGCCTCCACCTTCGTGCAGGGCAACGTGGATCCGTTCGCGGCATTCGTTAACCGGCAGCGCGGTACGGATTCGCTGCGCACCGACGTGGTGAACACCCAGGTACAGACCATTGATAACGATGCCTACGTGAACGAGCGGATCACGGCGGGCTACCTGATGGGCACCGTGGAGCTTGGGCGCTTCACCGCGCTCACGGGCGTGCGCGTGGAGCAGACGAAATCGGAAGCGGAGTTCTGGGAGCTCGATGAGAACTCGCGCAACCCGCTGGCCACTCGCTTCGTATTCCCCACGGCGCTCACCCAGCGCAACCGATCATACACGAACGTCTTGCCGTCCGCGATCTTCAAGTACGACGCCAGTCCGCAGCTCGTGTTCCGCGCCGCCTATACCAGCACCATCGCGCGGCCACAGTTCACGCAGCTCGCCAGCTACACGCGTTCCAACTACATCCCCGACGCGACGGTCCCGAACGCCTTCGACGGAAATGTCACGGATAATAATCCGAATCTGAAGCCATATACGTCGGCCAACTACGACCTCTCAGCCGAGTACTACCCAAAGTCCGGTGGACAGTTCTCGATCGGTTATTTCCAGAAGCAGATCGACAATCCGATCTACACGTTCCGCTCCACCGAGCGCAATCTGCAGTACGACGGCCGCCAGTTCACCATCCTTCGCTACTCTCAGGCCCGCAACGGTGAGGCGGGCAGCCTGGGCGGCGTGGAGCTGTCGTGGAACCAGCCGCTGTTCTTTCTGCCGGGAGCGCTCAAGGGCCTCGGTGTATCGTCGAACGTGGCATTCATCAACTCGGAACTCCAGATTGCGGGACGTCCCGATAAGCTGCCCTTCCTAGGTCAGCCGGACCAGGTGCTCAACGTGATCCCGTATTACCAGCTTGGGACCTTCGAACTTCGGTTCGCGTATGCGCGTCGCACCAGCTACCTCGCATCCGTGACGACGCCGGGATTCGACCGCTTCCGCTCTGCGCGCGAGACGATGGACCTTACTGCCCGCTATCAAGTGCTCGGGCCGAAGCTCGAAGTCATTGCCACGGCCCGCAACCTGGCGAATTCGCCGGAAGTCGGCTACCAGGGCAACGTCTCGCAATATGATGTGCACACTCTCACCGGTCGCACGTTCTCGCTCGGTCTCCGGACCACCCGCTAATACCACAAGGAAAAATCTCGGTGTCCTGCAAACTCAGGCACTCACACATTGCATTCGGTCGTCGCGTCGTCGCGGCGGCCGGGCTGCTGCTTCTGAGTGCATCCACTGCCGTCGCGCAATCTCGCGCGTCGGCCCCCACTGCCGATGTCGCGGTGATGCCCGCCGCGGTGTTCGTGACGTGGGATGGCAACCCCTCGACCACCGTCAGCATTGACTGGCACCTGCTCGGAGGCATGGACATCACCGCGGTCGAGACGCGTTTGCCCGGTGCTGCCCGCTGGACCCGGC
Organism: Gemmatimonas sp.; assembly: GCA_035638935.1. Taxonomy (GTDB): domain Bacteria; phylum Gemmatimonadota; class Gemmatimonadetes; order Gemmatimonadales; family Gemmatimonadaceae; genus Gemmatimonas. The sequence goes on from DASQZA010000361.1 coordinate 2,836, forward strand.
ACACTGGCGCGTCGTTTCAGTTTCCTCACTCCACGCGCACGGTGCGGCGGGCACGTGTCACCGGGCTACGTCCCGGTACGGAGTACGAGCTTCGTATCGGCGCATCGCGTGTGTATCGGTACCGCACGATGCCGGCGACGCTCACCCGACCGGTGCGCTTCGCGACGGGTGGCGACACGCAGGCGAGCGATGCGACATTCGGCGCCACCAACCGCATGGTCGCCAAGCAGAATGTGGATTTCGTGCTCCTCGGCGGTGACCTTGCCTACTCGAACGGTGACCCGCGTCTCGTCGATCGCGAAGAGTTGTGGTTCGAAACGGTCACGCGTACACTGGTGACCGCCGAGGGCCGGTTGATCCCCGTGATCGCGGCAATCGGCAACCACGAGGTGTTCTCGAACCGAGACACGACCGAGGCCACGCGGCTCATGGTCCAGCGGACCGGTGTGCAGCTCGGCGACGCGACCTGGTACCGGCGCCTGCACGCGCATGCGAAGGATCGCCAATACGGTGTCGTCGATGTGGGCGACTACATGTCGCTGGTACTGCTCAACACGGCCCACACTGCGCCGATCGCGGGCGTGCAGACGGAGTGGCTCCGCGAGACGCTGTCCGCGCGGCGCAGCGTGCCGCATGTCTTCCCGGTCTACCACGTGCCGGGCTACCCGTCGGTGCGCGCATTCGAGGCCAGCAACAGCACGGCCGTGCGCGAGAACTGGGCGCCGCTGTTCGAAGGCGCCAACGTCCGCGCGGCGTTCGAGAATCACGATCATGCGTACAAGCGCACGCACCCGTTGCGTTCAGGGAAGCGCGACTCGACCGGGGTCGTATACATGGGGGATGGTTCGTGGGGCGCGGGGCCGCGACCAGTCGGGCGTGATCACAAGGAACCGGTGCCGTACCTCGAGAAGACGGAATCCGTGAACCACGCCATCATCGTCACCATCGACAAGTCCAGTGCGCGGATGGTCGTGCTCGACTCGGCAGCCGCCGTAGTGGACAGCGTGACCGTGAGCAGGCGGAGCGTGTCGAACATGACGGATGCGGCCGCCTCTTCGAACGGTGCGAGCCGCGGTACTGCGGCGCCACTCCGCCCGACGAACTCTTCGTCCGCTGCCTCAGCGCGTACCCAGCAAGGTGCCGCATCTCGTTGGCTCGCTGGCGATCACCATATCCACAGCGAGTTCAGCGCGAACTATCCCTTGCCGGCCCCCGGAAGCAACGAGGCACCGAAGCCTGTGCTTGGTGCTGACGGCCGGTACGGCATTCCGCTCAACGCCCGCATGGCGCGACGGTTCGGGCTAGCGTGGATGGTGGCCACCGATCACGGTGGCCCCAATCACTCCAAGCTCAATCACGACCACGCATACCCGGAGATGCAGCTCGCTCGTCGTACTGTACCGGAGGTCGTACAATTCTTCGGCATGGAGTTCGATACGCCTGGTGCCGATCACAGCAGCATGATCGTACCGCATTCGTCGAAGGAGCGAGGCACATTGCGCGACATCGAATCGCGTTTTTCCAAACGCGAGGTGTACCCGAGTGACTCCACGCGCGATACCGAGCCGAAGATGCTCGAAGCGCTTCGTTACATGCGTGGAGTGGAGACTCCTCCCGTGGTGATCGCAAATCATCCGTCGCGGTCGGCGACAGGCGTCGGCAAGTACGGGCAGGACAAGCCATCGGAGTTGCGCGACTGGAACGACGCCGCGCCGAGTGTGGCGATCGGTATGGAAGGAGCACCGGGGCATCAGGCCGGCGCGATCAACAAGGATGGATCGATCGACACGTCCGGAGTGCGTGGCGGTTACCGCAATTCGCCGACGCTAGGCGGATTCGACCAGATGACGGCACGCGTAGGCGGCTTTTGGGATTCCATGCTCGGCGAAGGTCGCCGCTGGTGGATCACGTCCACGTCGGATTCGCACAGCAACTGGCGTGACGGCGGCAGTGACTTCTGGCCGGGCGAGTACTCCAAGACGTACGTGAATGCGCGCCATACGCACGATGCGCTTCTGGCCGCACTGCGTGCCGGCCGGGTGTTCGTGACCACTGGTGACCTCATCTCCGAGCTCGACATCACTGCGCGGGTCGTGCGCGCCGGTGCCGCACCAACCGGAGTGGCTGCACCGGTGCATTTCGGCAGCGAGCTCGCCGTACCGGCCGGGAGCGACGTGGAGCTCGCGATTCGTGTGCGTGATCCGGACGCGGCCAACAGCCACGGCGATACACCGTCCGTTGCTCGCCTCGATGTCATCACGGGCGATGTGACGGGCAAGGCTGCCGACCGCAGCATTGACCGGAACGCGTCGGCCCGTGTGCTGCAGCGCTTTGCCGCCTCCGACTGGCAGCGTGACGGCGAGATCCTGACAATGCGCATCACGCTCAGGAACGTTCGCGGGCCTTCATATCTTCGCCTGCGCGGCACGAACACTACGGAGCTCGAGCCGACGCCCGATCCGCATGGCGAAAGCCCGTGGACCGACTTGTGGTTCTACAGCAATCCGGTGTTCATCAGCGTTCGCTGAGGCGGGCGCCGGGCCGGATCACTGCAGCGGCTATCGCGTAACGCTCGCGATAGCCGCTTCGACGTCGCGCCAGTCGTACAGGTGAAAGCCGCCGCGATTGGACATCATCACCAGCATGCCGTGCGGGAAGCGCGGCCCGAGCGGGCGGCTGGTGGCATCGAGACCATCAGTCGCCACCGCGGCGACCGGAACGATCGCGACGCGCCGGTGCACATGCGGACTTCCCGGCGACCCATCCCGTGTGAACAGATGGATACGGTTCGCGCCCTGGTCGGACATTATGATGTATCCACTCTGGGCACCTGTGGCGTACACCGCGAGTCCTTCATGATCGTCGAACACGTCCGTGGTTCCGAACAGCGCGAGCTCAGCATTTCCTGAATCCGGGTCGGCGTGGTACTTCCGGACACCAGTGCCTTCATCGGAGTAGTAGACGTAACCGCTCGCGTCATCGACGAGAATGGACTCGATTTCCTTGCGGCCGCTGTAGTTGCCGAAGCGCCGAACCGGAACGGCAGACACTCCGCCGCGCCCGTTCGATCCGAGCCGATACTGCCAGAGATAGGTGCCATCGGTGGGGCCGCTCTTGCCGCCCACGATGACGAAGACTGCGTGGTCTCTGGCGCGTTTGTAGATCGCGATGCCCATGGGCGCGCGTGCAGTATCGCCATCGAATGCGCGAATCCCGCCGTCGTCGATCGGAGTCATGTCAGGCAGCGCGAAGATCCGGAACGCCTGACGGTTTCGCTCCGTCGCGGTGGCGATGTCCAGCCGCGTGCCATCGATCAGAATGTCTTGCTCTACGTCCACGTTGTTCGGCCGTCGGAGCGGTGCGACGCTCCGCGTGCTATCCACCCCACCTTCAAGATCGAAGTTGTAGATACCGCCATTCGTGTCGGCTTTATCGGTGCCCAGTACCCGACTGAGCGCTCCATTCTGCAGATGGATCCAGATCGCCGGATCGTCGCTGTCGCCCGGAACCGCGCTCGTGACG
>DASQZA010000362.1:0-4428 GCA_035638935.1 Gemmatimonas sp.
CCTCACGCGGAGGGCGCGGAGAACCGCGGAGATACGCGGAGGCTCGGGACCGCAGGATCCGCGTAGCGACTTTTTATAGGTGGTCGTTCCGCGTCATGCGACAGACCCCACCATTCATGAAGAGTGAAGTGCAACCGCCGAGCCGCATGACGAGCCTCCGCGTATCTCCGCGGTTCTCCGCGCCCTCCGCGTGAGGCGCGGTTGCTTTTGCCGTTGCGGTCGCAGTTTGCAGTTCGGCGCGAACGCTACGGCGTAATCACCCGCGGCTTCGCGGGCTGTGTGCCGTTGAGCTGCGGCCGTGGGCCGTTGCTCACGTCGACGACGATGTCTCGCAGGTAGTTCGTGATGCGCGCGTAGTGCGGGTAGTCGATGAACTCCGCTTCGTCGCTGCGCTCGTGATAGTCGCCGTGCAATCCGGTAAAGAAGAACGCGATCGGCACGCCGGCGCGGGCGTAGTTGATGTGATCGCTGCGGCCGTAGATGTTGTTGTAGTTCGCCCACGTCATCGTGCTGTCGTAGCGGTAATCCAGCTTGAGAGGCTTGGACAGCTTCTTGTTGGCCGTGACGACCTGATCGCCCAGGTCCTTCGAGTCGAAGAACGAGCCCACGACGCCGAGGTAGTCCGGGCCGCCGCCTGGCAGGTCGTCGGCGCGGCCGCGGCCGATCATGTCGACGTTGATCTGCGCCACCACCGAATCCAGTGGCACCGTCGGATTGGCCACAAAGAACGCCGAGCCCAGGAGGCCGGCTTCCTCGCCCGTGTGCCAGATGAACAGCGTCGAGCGCTTCGGCTTGACCGGCATCGCCGCGATGGCCTCGGCGATTTCCAGCACGCCCATCGAGCCCGAGCCGTCGTCGTCGGCGCCGTTCCGTATCGAGTCTACGCGCGGCGTCGGATGGATCTTCCGGATGCTGTCCATGTTCACCTTGATCTTCGCGAGCAGCTCGGGACCAAGGCCGCGCATCTCGTTCTCCATCTGGAGACGGATCTTCTGGATGTTGAACGCGCGGACGGAATCCTTGTCAGCCGGGGTCGTAATGCCCACGTGATCGTTGTGCGCGCCGATCGCGACGTACTGATGTCTGAGCTTCGGATCACTGCCCGGGATGATGCCGATCACGTTGCGCGCCCAGTCAGAAGGCAGTTCGACAAAGTCGAGCGATGCCGTGACCGTGCCACCCTTGGCGCCGGCGGTCAGTCCCTCGAAGTTACCGGCGGGAAAGAGGCGGCCGGCCGCCGCGCTCGACAAGCGAATCGTCGCTTGCGGAGCGTATGCTGCAAGCTGCGCCTTGAGCAATGCGATCGAGTCTACCAGTGCGCCTGCGGCACCACCGCGTCCTCCCGCGCCACCACGCCCTCCACCACCCGCTGCCGGCGGCGATGCGACCGTCGGTTCATTGATTGCGACGCGCTGCGCGGGCGTCAGTGCGTCGAGATCCGCCGTTGCCACTGCAACCGCGTCGGGAAAACGATTCGGCGCTGTACCACCAACTCCGCCCCCAAAACCCGGTGCCCCGCCCTGTCGCGGAGTATCAGCGGTCGGGTTGCGCCGCAGCACCACGAACTTTCCTGCTGCTTGCGACGCCGTGATCTGCGTGCTCGTGTCACCAGCCGTTCCGCCGAAAATCACTTCCGCGGTCGTGATCGGGCGCGGCGTGCGCGCACCCGGCACGGCGACCCACTCGGCGTTCCACTGCAGCGGGTTCCCATTCACTGTCATGCGTGAATGGTCCGTGAACTTCCGGATGTGATACGGGAGTGCCTGGAAGTACGTGCCGTTGTTGCCACCGGGCTGCACACCAAGGCGCTTGAGCTCGGCCGCAATGTAGGCCGTGCCCTTCATGTTGCCGACGCGGCCAATCTGCCGGCCGAGCATCGAATCGTCCGCGAACTGATAGAGGCGTGTCTGCAGATCACGCTCGTCGATGATGCCGCGAGTCGGTGAGGGACGAAGCTTCTCCGGATTGCCATACACGTTGGTCTTCGCCGCCTGGGCACCGGCCAGCGCAGGCGCGCCTGTAACGAGCAGGGCGAGCACAACCGAGAGACTGCGGGGAATTCGAACGAACTGCATTACGGCTCCAAAGAAGAAAATTGGGGGTCCTCGAGACCGGTGCGACCGGTGCGAGTCCGGTCAATGTATACGGCGCTCCGAATGTGGCCGCTGGGCTGGGATGAGGCGCACAGCCCCCGTCCGCTCCGAGTCTTCGACAAAACGTCGCCTATTGACTTTGCGCAGCAAAGTACTTTCTGTTCACGGGTCACGAATGCCTTGCATCCCTCGTTGCCCAGCTCCCAATGCAACCCACCATCTTCGTCAAGCCAGCCGGTGCCGCCTCCGGTGATCGTTCCGGTCCTGCGTCTGGTGCCCCGCACCCGTCCCAGGACCAGCGAGCGTCCGTGCTCGGGGGCGAGCTCGTTGCACAGCTGCTCCCTCCGGATGTCACGCCGCGTCAGAGCCGGATCATCGCCGGGGCAGCGCTGGTGTGCGGGCTGATCGGTGACCTTGGCGCCGATGGCCGGCTCGTGGGCGTCGGCATGAGTGCCTATCTCCTGTCGGTAGTCGCTGCGCTTTCGATCACGATCATCGCGCGCACGCAGCAGGAGACCAGCTCCGCACCTCGCACGCTCGGCATTCCGCCACAAAGTCTCCTCGTGCTGCTCGGTGCCGGACTCTTCGCGACTCTGATCCTCGTGCGCGACAGCGCGGAGATGTTCACCGCGAACCTGCTCGTCACGATAGGTGCGCTTATCCTCGCAAGCGCGATGACACCCGGATCGGGCCTCAACCTGTTTGCGATTCGGGTGCGCGACATCGTCGGGACCTTCTTCGTCAGAGGAATCTACGCCGGGCTGGGCACGCCACTCTTTGCCTTCACCGACGCGAGGAAGATCTTTCGATCGAGTCGGGGGAGTTCGGCGAACGCGAACCTTGCTGGTGGCATTGCGCGCGCGGTATTGCTCGGAACGGCGATCACGCTCTTCTTCGGTGTGCTGCTCGCTGCGGGCGACCCCGTGTTCGAGCGGTCGGTGAGCTGGATCGTCGACTGGAACATGCCGGCCGTGAGCAATCATCTGGTCGGCATCTTCATCGCCACGTGGCCGATCGTGGGGCTCCTGTGGGCCGCCAGCCGGATCCGCTCCGAGAAGGTCGCGGCCGCGACGTCGGTCGATACCGTCACGACTGCGTCACCTGACGCTGCGGAGCCTCTCCGCATGCTCGTACCGATCACGCTGAACAGGCTCGACGGACTCGTCGCGCTTGGTGCGGTGAACACGTTGTTCGGCGTGTTCATGCTCACGCAACTCCGCGTGCTGTTTGGTGGGCAGGCCTATGTCATGGCGACCACCGGGCTCACGCTCGCGCAGTACGCGCGCAACGGATTCTTTGCATTGACGGTGACCGCCGGGCTGGTGATCGGCATGCTGCTCGTGCTCGACTATCTGCTGCGCGACGACGGGTTGGCCAAGTGGCACGTGTTCCGCCGACTGTCGGTATCGCTGCTGGTGCTCGTCGGCGTGATGATCGTCTCGGCCACGACCCGCATGCTGCTGTACGTCGATGCCTTCGGCTTCACGGTCGACCGCCTCATCGCGCTTGCGATCATGGGGTGGCTGACCCTCGTGTCGGCATGGTTCGGCGCGACCGTGCTGCGTGGGCGTCCTGCACGATTCGTCGTCGGATCGATGCTGCTGGGTGCTGCAGCACTCGTCGTCATGAACGTCATCAACGTCGACGCGATTGTCGCGCGCAGCGTGATCTCGCGCGGTGTCGCGCGTGGAGGCATTGCCGCCGAGCGACCGCTCGATGCGCAGTACCTCGCGAACCAGCTTGGCGCCGATGCGGTTCCGGTGCTCGTGGAGGCGACCCTCGATGGACGCCTCGCGATGGCAACAACTGGGGTCGAAAGCCGGACAGGCACCTACACCGGTGTGGCCACCGGAGCCCGAACCGGTGCGACGACCGGTAGCTGTACTCCCCCGGAGATCACGGCGAATCGCCTGCTCGAGGAATGGGGACCCTACACACCGCAACACCTGTCCCGATGGACAGTGGGGAGTTGGCGTGCGCGTCGCGCTGTAGCGGCGAACGCAACGGCACTCGCCGCGATGGCGTGCAAGCCCGACGAGCCGAGGACGACGCGGTAAGCCCGACGTTCAGGTGAACGCAGACTTGCGCAGAACTGCGTTGATGCGGACACCATCCCACACGTAACCCAGGTGCTCGGCCTGTCGGCAGTTCGACAGCAGGCGTGGACGAAACACAGCGGCACACTGTCCGCCGGGATGTCGCACACTGCCGTAGACGACGCCCTCCGATCCCGCACTCCGCAGGCGTGTCGCCAGCATCTGGGGGGCAGAGTAATCCTCGGAGCGATAGAGCTCCGGATGCGTGGTCCGCTGGCCGCGCACGTCGTGCAACCGCG
>DASQZA010000363.1:0-10696 GCA_035638935.1 Gemmatimonas sp.
GTGCGGGGAGTACGCGCGGCGCTCGCGCTGCGTGAGCGTGTCGGGGAGATCGCCGCCTCGCTTGGCGGGCGGTTCTCAGCAGGCTTGCGACTGCGGGCTGGTGTGCATGTCGGCGCCGTCGTCGCGCAGCGGTCGCGAGACGCCGCACGGAGCTTCCGCATCACTGGACAGCCCGCCGACATTGCGGCCAGGCTCGCGGCAGCGGCTGATTCCGATACGATCCTCGTGAGTCCCGAGACTCGCCGAATGGTTGCACCCTTTGTGCACACCGAGGCCGCGCACCCTGTCGCGGTTCACGGCGATGGGACGTCCGTTGTGCCACATCGCCTGCTGCGCGCATCCGATGTGCGTTCGCGACTCGAGGGTGCGTTGCTCGCAGGCTTGACCCCGTTCGTCGGGCGCACGCGCGAACGCCTCACGCTGCGCCATCAGATTGACGCCACCGTGCGCGGTGAGGGACAGTTCACCATCGTCGTCGGTGAAGCCGGCGCTGGCAAAAGCCGGTTACTCCACGAGCTGCGCGACATGGCCGCCGCGCAGGAGCTGCGAGTCGTCGTAGGCCGTTGCGACGCGTACGGCCGAAGCACCGCGTTCCTTCCATTCATCGACGCCGCGATCGACATCCTGCGACTGCCGGAGGGCGGCTCGATTCCAGAGCGGCACGAGGCCGTGGTCGCGGGGGCACGCGCAATCGATCGTTCCTTGGAAGAATCGCTCGCCCTGTATCTCGCCCTGCTCGCGATTCCGAGCGCAGCGCACCCCGTACCAGAGCTGCTGCATGGTGACCAGTTCCAGTCGGCCATGCTCGGCGCGATCGCCGCACTCTTCACGTTGGGCTCGCGAAGTGCGCCAGCCGTGCTCTTGCTCGAGGACTGGCACTGGGCGGACGATGCGTCGCACGCCGCGCTCATGCAGCTTGCCGAGATCGTGCCGGCGTTTCCACTACTTATCGTCGTCACGGCGCGTCCCGATGCATCGGTCGATTGGGGGACCGGCGAACATCAGACGCTGCTGCATCTCGCGCCGCTCGATGGCACCGCTTCTGGCGAGATCGCATGCGCGGTGTTCGGAGCAAACAGGATTGCGCCGGCGCTGGTGGCGCAACTGCACGAGCGTACGGGTGGCAATTCGTTCTTCCTGGAGGAAGTGTGCGTCGCGCTGCGCGAAGAGGGCAGCGTTACTGTGCAGGACGGACAGGCCGCTGCCTCCGATTCCGCCGTCACGGTGCACGTGCCGGAGACTGTGCAAGGCGTGTTGCGCACGCGCATGGACCGGCTCGACCAGGACACTGGCGAGATCCTTCGCGTGGCGGCAGTGATCGGACGGGAGTTCACGCGCGGTGTGCTGGAGGACGTGGTCGAGTCGACCGCCGAACTCGGGCGCGCCCTGGAACGGCTGAAGTCATCCGGGCTCGTGCAGCAAACCGCCATCGTGCCGGAGCCAGCGTACCGCTTCAAGCATGCGCTCACCCAGGAAGTCGCGTACGACAGTCTCCTGGAGCACCAGCGCACGTCACTGCATGCGGCCGTGGGTCACGCCATCGTCGCACGGTATGCGGCGCGCCTCGACGAGCACGTGGACCTGCTCGCGCATCATTTCAGCAGTGCCGAGGCGTGGGAGGATGCGGTGCGTCACGGGGTATTGGCGGCGGATCGTGCCTCCGGACTTGGCCGCAACGCCGACGCGCTGCAGACGCTGGAGCGCGTCGAGGAGTGGGCCCTTCATCTACTGGACGACGACGCGCGGCGCGACCTGTTGGCCGACGTGCTGTTCCGTCAGGAACGGCTGAGTGAGATGCTGGGGCTGCGCACACGACAGCTCGCGATCGTCGAGTCGCTCATCGCACTCCTCGCACCGCATGGGCCGTCGGCACGGCTCGCACAAGTCTACCTCCGGCAGGGCGATGCAAACACGCTCCTGAATCGGTACGAAGCGGCGGAACGCGCTCTCGAGACCGCACTGCGCATTTCGCGCGACCGTGCGGACGGCCCTGGCGAGCGCAATGCATTGCGGAGTATCGCGCTACTCCGCTCTCATCAGGGACGCCACGCGGATGCGCTCGAGAGGATCGAACAAGTGCTCGCGCTCGGTCAGCACGCGGGCGATACGCGTGCGCAGGCCGGCGATCTCGCCACCATGGGAAACGTGCTTCGCGCCCTGGGCGAGCTGCCCAGGGCGCTCTCCGTGCTCGAGGCGGCACTCGAGCGGACCGAAGTCAGTGACAATCGCACCCGATACGGGGCGCTGCTACATGTGATCGGAAACGTGTACCGGGATATGGGTAAAGCGGATACGGCGCTGGAGTACTTCTGGCGCACCCGTGCGTTCATGCCTGATACCGTGTACGCGTCCTTCACGCTGCCGTCGATCGCGCACATCCAGCTGCAACAGGGTCACGTCGCGCAGGCAATTCGCACGTACGAGGAATCGGTCGCGATGAACCGGAAGGTGAGCTACGCCGATGGACTTGCGCTCTCCTGTCGGGCACTCGGTGAAGTGCTCGTCGGCCTGGCGCGCAACGACGAAGCGGTCCCCTACCTCACCGAATCCGCGACGCTGTTCGCACAGATCGAGGACTGGCAGAACGAAGCGCTGATGTGGCGCCGGCTGGCAACGGTGTACGAGCAACTGCAGCGTCCAGAGCTCGCGCGTGCAACATGGGAGCGCATGCGTGCAATTCATCACGCGAACGAGAACAGCGCATGTGAGGTCGATGCGCTCGAAGGCATCGCTCGCGCCGAGCGGCAGCTAGCAGCGCCGGTGGAAGATGTCGTTGCACGCTACGACGAAGCGTTGTCCATCGCGTTGCGACAGGGCGACCGCCCACGCGAACTTGCGATTCGTAATTCGCTTGGCATCGCTCATTGGCAACGCGGCGCATACGGAGACGCCGTACGCCAGTATGAACTCGCGCTCCGCGTGTGCCGGGAGACCGGTGACCGGGTGCACGAGGGATTGATTCTGAACAGCCTCGGTGCGTGTCTCAACCGGCTGCGTCGCTGGGATGAAGCGCAGACGACTCTCGCCGAAGCAATTCGGGTGACGGCCGAGACCGGCGAGATGAAGCTGCAGGCGCACGCCCTGGCTGCACTTGCGGAAGTGTGCATCGGTCGCGGGCGCGTGGATGACGCCATCGTGCACCTCACTGCCTCCCTCGCGTTTCGGCGCCTACTGGACGACCGACGGGGAGAGGGATGGATGCAGCAGCGTCTCGCAGTCGCATATGGGATGAACGCCACGACGATGTCACAGGCCGCAGTCGCAAGGGACGAGGCGTTGCGCATCGCAAGTGAGATCGACGATAGTGCGTTGCAGGAAGCGGTTCAGCAGCTCGGTCCACCGCAGTTCACTTCTCCTACTTCAGTCAATCAAGCCAATGCCGCATTACATCATCGAACGTAACGTCGGATCGCTCACACCCGACCAGCTGCAGGCTGCCGGCAGGAACTCGAATGCCGTGCTTGCCGACATGCCTGACGTCGTGTGGGTAAAGAGCTACGTTTCCGATGCCGAGGGGAAGATTTATTGCGAGTACATCGCACCGAATCCCGAGGCGGTTCTCGAGCACGCCCGGCGCAGCGGCATTCCTGCGCACCGGATTTCCGAGGTTTCCCTCGAGATCAGTCCGGCCATGTTCATGTAGCGAGGCCCCATGTCTGCCCTGCTCCACGACCTGCGTCTCGCGGCGCGTTCCCTGCGCCGCGCACCGTCGTTCACGATCCCGGCGATCCTCACGCTGGCACTCGGCATCGGCGCGACGGCTGCAATCTTCAGCGTGGTGGACGGCGTGCTGTTGCGTCCCACCCCGTTTCCCGACGCAGACCGACTGGTCATGGTCTGGCAGACCGACCGGACGAGTGGCACGACACGAGAGCCGGCTTCGGTGCCGGACTTCGCCGACTTCGAACGGCGGAGCACGCAGTTCGCGTCACTTGCGGCGTTCACGGCCACCGAAGGCAATCTTACCGGTAATGGCACCGACCCGGCGCGCGTTGCGGTGCTTGCAGTCTCCCACGCATTTCTGCCCACGCTCGGGCTGGCGCCAATTGCCGGACGATTGCTCACGGCCGAGGAGACGACAGCCGGTGGCCCGCCAGCAGCACTCGTGAGCGCTGCATTCGCGACGCGCGTGTTGGACGGCGCCGGCAACGCTGTCGGGAAGAGCATCCGACTCGATGACGTGGAGACACCGATCGTCGGTGTGATGCCCGATCGTGCCGACTTCGGGACGGTGCAGCTGCTCTCACGTGCGGCGTACGGCCGCAGCTTCGCCGAGCGTGGCGATCGCACACGAGTTGATGTATGGACGGGCCTGCGGGCGTCGCCGGAGTCGCCGCGCGACAATCATCCCATCTTCGTGATCGGTCGGCTGACACCGTCTGCAACGGCGCAAACGGCGCAGGCGGAAATGACTCGCGTTGCAGCGGAGCTCGAGAGTGCATACCCCTCGAACCGCGGCCGTGGGGTCTTTCTCGAGCCAATCGGCGAAACGGTCTTCGGCCCAGTGCGCCCCGCGCTCATGGTGCTGCTGGCGAGCGTCGCCCTCGTGCTGCTCGTCGCGTGCGGCAATGTCGCCAACCTGCTGCTCGTGCGTGGGTCGGCGCGCGTACGCGAGACGAGCGTCCGTGTCGCGCTTGGCGCGCGGCCAGGACAGCTCGCGCGCCAGTTCCTGGCCGAGAGCGCGCTGCTGACCGGAGTCGGAGCGGTGCTCGGGCTGATGGTGGCATTTGCCGGCACACGGCTGCTGCTGTCGCTCGCACCGGCATCGCTTCCACGGGTGGATGAAGTCGGGCTCGACGTGCGCCTGCTGTTGGCGACGCTGGCGACGTGTGTGGTGGTCAGCCTGGTGTTCGGGAGCATCCCGCTGCTGCAGACCCGCGTGCGCGATCTGCACGGTGCGTTGCAGGGCGGCGGCCGGGGAGCGTCCGCGGGCCGAGCGCAGCGTCGGTTGCGCGCAACGCTCGTTGTCGCGGAGCTTGCCATGGCGGTCATGTTGCTGAGCGGCGCCGGACTACTCACACGCAGTCTGTGGCAGTTGCAGAACGTCGATCCCGGCTTCGACACGGCGGGTGTGCTCAAGGCCGAGTTTCAGTTACCGGCGAGTCGCTATCCGCAGGATCGCAGTCAGTTCCCGGCGTGGCCGGCGCATCAGCGGTTCTTTGCCGAACTCGAAGCACGCCTCGCCGCACTGCCGGGTGTGGCGGGCGCCACGGTGTCGGCAGCGAACCCGCTCGACCCGGGATTCACCAGTTCGATTCGCGTCGTCGGACGTGAGAGCGAAGGTGCAGACTGGCCGGAGCCTGCGATTCGCGCTGTCAGTGCGTCGTACTTCACGACGATGGGCGTCGACCTGATGCAGGGCCGCTCATTCAGCTCGTCAGACGCGGCGAATGCACCAAGTGTGGTCGCGGTCAATGCGAGTGCAGCCGAGCGGTTCTTCGGCGCACGTCCGGCACTCGGCCAGCGTATCCAGCTCTGGGGCGCGGAACGCACGGTGGTGGCAGTGATCGAGAACGAGCACTTCAAGGGGATCGAAGAGGACGTGCCTCCGGCCGTGTATCTGCCACTCACACAGGTCCCGATCGGTAGTGCGATCCTGGTCCGATTGCAGGGTGCGGGGACCATGGGGGCTTCGGAGAGCCGGGCACGTATGCAGGAGTTCATTCCCACGCTCCGGCGCGTCGTAGCCGAACTCGATCCGCAGCTGCCGCTCTTCGGAATCGAGCCCCTGCGCGATACGCTGTCCACGTCTATCGCACAGCAGCGATTCATGATGCTGGTGCTGGTCGTGTTCGCGGGTGTGGCGGTGGCACTGTCCGCGATCGGCATCCACGGTGTGCTGAGCTACACGGTAGCTCAGCGAACTCGCGAGATTGGTATCCGACTCGCGCTCGGCGCAGCGCCGGCCGGGGTGCGCTCGCTGATCTTGCGCGAAGGGCTGATGCTCGGTGTGGCAGGCGTGGCCATCGGCACGGGCGGCGCGCTTGCGCTCGCGGGGGTGCTATCGTCGCTGCTGTTCGGAATCGGCGCGCGCGATCCGTTCACATTCGCGGGAGTGGCAATCGGGCTCGGCTTGATCACGCTGATCGCAAGCTGGCTTCCTGCGCGCCGCGCCGGCGCGCTCGATCCGAGTGGAGCGTTGCGCGCGGATTAGGCAAGCCTTGCCGGCTGAGAAGTTCAATTATTCTGGCATCAACCGCGAACAGCAACCGCGAACGGCAACCGCTAACGGCAACCGCTAACGGCAACCGCGTCTCACGCGGAGATCGCGGAGGAGCAGAGGTACGCGGAGAACAGCGAACTGCTTTCCACGGATGACACGGATTTGGCGGATGACACGGATCAAGCCGGGGGCTGGGAGCAAGATCGGTGTAGCGACTTTTTATTGGTGGCCCCGTGGCATGCGACGGACCCCATCAAGAAAAAGTAGAGAGGAGAGTGCCGAGATTCGTCCGGCACTCTCCTCTTTGCTTGATCCCTCGTATCCCCTAAATCCGCGTGATCCGCGGAAAGCAGTTCGCCGTTGCGGCTCTCCGCGGACCTCCGCTCCTCCGCGATCTCCGCGTGAGACGCGGTTGCTGTTCGCCGTCGCTACTCGCAGTATTGAAAAACGACTACGACGCTGCAATCGCTGCCACTGCGACTACACTGCCGCCGGCTACACGCCATTTGCCATCTTCGCGGTTCCATACTCGCATGTAGCGAAAGGTCCCTTCGTGCAATGCTCCTGCGACTTCGACGGCCAAGCGCGCCTGCAGCATCGTGATGGCAACCGCTGCACCGACCCGGCGCACACGCAGTTCCTGCGGATCGTGCGCCCGAAACCGCACCGTGCCGCTTCGATGCGAGTCCAGGTCGTCCGACTTGGTCACGAGTGTCCCATCGGGGCCTGTGAACAGCAGATCGTCGGATATCAGTTCGTCGAGTTCGTGCACGTCAGCGGCGAGCTGCGCTCGACGGAGCCGCGCCTCGAGCGCGACGATCTCCGGGTCAGGGTCGCCTTGCAACACGTCCTGCATCGCGTTGGTGGTCTCAGTGGCAGGCTTCATCAGTGTTCTACGAACCGCTCCTAGGTACACCCAGCGGGCTCGGAGCGCACCCACGACGCTGCACCGTATACACCAGGCTTGCGATCTGCCAACCCGATGCGCCGCGCACGAGGGTGGCAGTGTCGATTCCACAGTGGGAGAACTGTCCGTTGACGTGAAAGTCATACGGGGCCCACAGGGTGGCGATTGGTCCCTGCACGTGCACGATCGGTGACCACATGCGCTCGAGCAGCCGCTGCGGCCGAGCCACCAGTGAGCGCAGGAACGACGTATCGCTTTGCGCGCGTGGCATCGACGTGCTCGTGTCGCTGAGTAGCGAAACGAAGCGGGTGCCCGGCATGAGCAGCGCATGCGCCATGGCGGTGTCGCTCTTCGCCATCGCGTCGAACAGTCGCTGGACGACCGCCACCACCGCGGTTGAATCGGAGGCTGCGCTCTGCGCGCGCAATGGACCTACGGTTACGAGCGTGAGCGTAGCGAAAAGGATCGGAAGCGCGATGCGAGATCTTGTCATGCGAGGCTCAGTGAGAACGTGATCGGGATGTGTCAGTCTGTGCCAGTATGTGCAATGGTCTGTTCGTCAGTCAGTGTGGACGTACCGGTTGCCGGTGCGCACTGCCGGGCGCGCTCAACCCGGGCGGCGTGGTGCCTGGCTCGAGTTGTCCATGTCCGAAAAAATCAACCAGCGCCCACCCGCGCCACGCCGGAGTGTGAGCGTGAACTTGCCGGCGTCACCCGGAGTGTCGCCGTAGCCGTATGCGCCGACGATGAAACCAAGGGTATCGGCGATGGCGAAAGCGAGCGCGCGCAGGCGCAATGGTCCACCCGACGGTCCGGTGTAGGCGGCCTGAATGTTCGCACGGCCGCGTACCGGAAGGCGGCTGGACTGCAACACGAATCCGTCCTCCGTGAACAGCGCCGCGAGTTCAGCAGCATCTCCAGCCCGCCACGCCCGCTCGTAATCGCGAAGTACGCGATCGAGTGCTGTAGGTAGTGGCACGGACGGAAGCATCGGTGCACTGGCCGTTGGCGGTGGAGCGGCAGCGCCCGAAACGGGTGGCCGCGCAACGACCTGGGCAGCGAGCGGCGTGCTCAGTCCGGCGATGCAGAAGGCGAAGACGCGATGGGACAGGCGCATTCCCGAACATGCATTCGAACGGACTCGCCGTCCAGCGGTCCCGACGGCGCGTGGGAACCTTCGTCCGTACCGGCTTGAACTAGAAGGACTTCACTGCCATCGGAAGACCCTCAACGCCACGGCGAGACACACGACGAGGTACGCACAGAGCACGCCGATCTGTGGAAGCACCGATACGAAGTCCGCACCTTGCAGCATGACGGCGCGCATTCCGTTCACGAGCGCCGTCAACGGCAGCGCCTGCACCACCGGTTGGATGGCGGCGGGAAAGTTGCTCGCCGAGAAGAACACACCGGAGAAGATCCACATCGGGAGCATCACGAAGTTGGTCAGGCCCGACACGCCTTCGATGGTGCGCGACCGCGATGAAACGAGCAGGCCGATCGCACCGAACGCCGCCGCGCCGATGAACGCGACGATGACCAGCGTCAGTATCGACCCGCGCACCGGCACATCGAGCGCCAGGACGCCGAAGCCGAGCAGCACGGCGATCTCCAGCACCAGAAACACGAGGCGCGACAGCACGAACGACAACAGATACTCCAGCTTGGACATCGGTGTCGCCACGAGCAGTTTGAGCAGTTTCTTGTTGCGCTGCGTGACGATTGCGAAAGCAAGGCTCCAGATACTGCTGCCCATGATGTTCATCGCCAGCAGGCCGGGCAGGAAGAAGTCGATGTAACGTGATCCCCGCTCCCGCACCGTCGTTTCCCGCACCGGCACCACATCGGCGCGACCGAGCGCACGTTGCAGCAGGTCGTCCGCGGTCTGGCGCGCCACCCGTCCTTCAGGCCTGGCGGGATCGAAGCGGTACTCCACAGTGCCGTCGGCACCCACCACCGCGACCAGTGCTGCTGTGCCGATGCGCAGCACCTCCTCGATGCTGTCCGCTGGAATCACGCGCGAGCGAATGGCGGCGCTGTCGCCACCGGCACTCGAAGCAGCGAACGCTTCGACGACCCTGGCTGCGCTCGCATTCCCGCCGCCGTTCGCATCGGCGGGGGCAACAACCGCGATGATCGCCTGCTCCGGCGCCTTGTCGCGGAACGCCACCGCCAGCCCGCCGGCCAACAGCAGGGGAAACACGAACGTCCAGAACACGGCTTCAGGCTCGCGAATGAATTCGCGAAAGCGCGCAAGCGTCAGCTGTTGGAGGGAGGCGATGCGCATCGGTCAGCCGTCCCGCAGTTCGCGCCCTGTCAGCGCGACGAAAACGTCTTCGAGCGTTGCACTGTGCGTGCTCAGTTCCGTCCAACGCACGCCGCGTTCGTTCGCAAGCGCCAGCAGCGGCGGGAGCGCACCCTGGACCGACTCTGCGCGCAGCTCGTAGCCGCTCGCGGTCTCACGACCGCCGGTCACGGCCGGCAGGCCGAGCAACTCCGCAAGCGGCACCGGATGCGCATCTGCAGCCCCCTCGCCGGTACCGAGACGGATGACGCTCTCCGCACCCAGGGATGCGATCAGCTGCGCTGGTGTGCCGAGGGCGATGGTCCTCCCATGGTCCACGATCGCGATGTTGTCGCACAACCGCTCGGCTTCATCCATGTAATGCGTCGTGAGCAGAATCGTGCGCCCCTCCTGCTTGAGACCTTCGACCACCGTCCAGAGCTGCCGGCGCGACTGCGGATCGAGCCCCGTTGTCGGCTCGTCGAGGAACAGCAGCGCCGGGTCGCCGACCAGTGCGCACGCGACTGCGAGTCGCTGCTTCTGTCCGCCGGACAGCGTCGCGACACGCGCCGATCGCTTCTCGCCGAGCTGCACGAGCGCAATGACATCGTCGATCGAGCGGGGGTGGTCATAGAAGCTGCGAAACAGCGCGACCGTTTCGACGACGGAAAGCTTCTCGGTGAGTTGTGTTTCCTGGAGCTGAATGCCAAGTCGCATGCGGAGCCAGCGTGCATCGTGGTCCCACGTGCGACCAAGCACGACGACACGCCCGGAGTCCGGCGTGTTCAGCCCCTCGCAGATTTCGATGGTCGTCGTCTTGCCCGCACCATTCGGTCCCAACAGTCCGAAGCACTGGCCCGCGGTGACCTGCAGGTTCAGGCCATCGACCGCGACGACGTCACCGTATGTCTTGCGAAGGCCGGTGACTTCGAGCGCGAACGGTGTGGATGTTGGAACCGACATCGAAACGCGAATCGAGGTGGTGTTAAGGCGTGACGGCGGACATCGAGCGCAGCACCGGATAGAACTGCGGCGAGGGCGTGGTGCCGAGTACCGGGTCCATGATGTTCCAGTACATGAGGCCATCGTCGGAGCGCGGGTCCATGAGGATGAACGTGAGCCGTGCGAGTGGCTGGTTCATCGGGATGACGAGCGATCCAGCAGGGAGCGCCTGCTCTGCCGCTTCCCACGCGCCGGTCAGCGTACGTGCCTTATGCGTCCCTTGAAATACGGTCTCCGACATCACGTTCGTCGCGATGCGGAATCGTTCGCCGGTGAACGGCATCTCGCGCGAGGTGACCGAGTACGTGATGCCGTGCGCGTCGAGCCGGTCCATCAGGCT
>DASQZA010000364.1:0-8935 GCA_035638935.1 Gemmatimonas sp.
ATGTTGAGGTTCGCCTCGTCGTTGATGCTGAATGACCGGTTGTCGAAGTTGGTCGATCCGACCGACACCATGCAGGAGTCGACGAGCAGCGTCTTGACGTGAAACATCGTCGGCTGGTATTCGGCGATCTCGATGCCTGCCTGCAGCATCGGGCCCCACAGTCCGCGTGAGGCACGACGCACCACGGCCTTGTCCGTGTACTTGCCAGGGACAAGCACGCGGATCTTGACTCCGCGCTTCGCGGCACCGAGCAGTGCCTGAATCGCGAGATGATCAGGCACGAAATACGCGCTCGACAGGTCGATGCGGTGCGAGGCCGACGTGATGGCTGTAAGGAACATCAGCTGCATGCTTTCGCTGCCGCCCGTCGGCGAGCTACGAAACATCTGTGCACCGATGGTGCCTGTCGGCTCGAGCGGCGGAAAATACAGTTCGCCGTGCAATACGCGGCCCGTCGCCTTGATCCAGTTGTCGATGAAGACACTCTGCATCTGCGCGACCACCGGACCTGTCACACGGAAGTGGGTGTCCCGCCAGTGTTCGGGATCCTGCGCATGCCCACACCAATCATCCGCGATTCCCACGCCGCCGGTGAAGCCGGTGGTTCCGTCGATGACGAGCGTTTTGCGATGTGTGCGATTGTTCAGTCGCCCGAGGTGCCACCACACCGGCTTGTGATACCGCTGCACTTCGACGCCAGCGGTTTTCATGCGCTCGAGGCTCTCGACATCCATTTTCATGCTGCCCACGAAATCGAGCATCACGTGCGTCTTCACTCCCGCGCGTGCCCGTTCGCTCAGCGCCTCGACAAACTCCTTGCCGATGTCGCCGGACCAATAGATGAACGTCTCGAACGTGATCGTGCGCTGGGCACTACGGATCGCTGCGAGCATCGCAGGGTAGATCTCGTCGCCATTGAGCAGCGTTTCGATGGTATTTCCATCGAGGATGGGTGGCCCCAGGAGCAGGTCCATCGAGCGCCGGAACTGCGCATCGCCGACTTCGTACAGCCGTTCGATGCTGCGCTCCAGCTTTTTCTCGGCGACCGCCAGGTTGAGCGCGAGCGCGACGAGGACGAGCGTCAGCGCGCTCGCCCCGAGGGCGATCCAGACCGTGCGGCTATCCACTGCGCGTGCACCTGCTCCCGAGGTCCGGCCGACCGCGCGCTAGTCTTCCAGCGTGAATGTCAACATGAGGTTCACTTGATAGTTCGCGATCTTGCCCTCGCGAATCTCGACGCGCTGCTCCTTCACCCACGCGCTGGTGATGCCGCGCATGGTCTGCGACGCGCGCTCGATACCGCCCTGAATGGCAGCCTCGAAGCTCACGGAGGAACGGGCGCTGATTTCGATAACCTTGGCAACCGAAGTTTTGCTGTCGGACGTGGCCATTTGTGGATCCTGGAGGATGGAGGGAGCGCCAGCGGCGCGGGGTGCACGAGCCAAGAGCAGAGAAAACGCGGCTCATGCTGCCGCCCTCACGTGGCATGGAACGGGCCAGAAGCTCTTCAGGAACTACGGCTCAGTCCGGCAACGGTCGTGTGTGCGTGCCTGGTCAATCACTTCCGGACCCGGATGAGCAGCCAAAGTCGGCGGTCGAACGCACTCCGTCACGATCGACGCAGGCGAACCCAGAGCGTCGCCTTCATGGATCCGTCACGCGCCATAGCGCTCCCTCAAGACAGTCAGGCCAGCGCACCGGAAGCCTGATCAGGAACGACGGTGTCGTGCCGCTCGCCAGCTCGTTGCGAATCATCGATTGCGCGAGATTGGTGATACCCTCGCAGATCGTTCGCGCCTCGCCTGCACCACGGATTCGGCGCAACGTCACCGGCTGCGGTCCGGATCCATCCCGGTCGAGTCTTCCTTCGATGAGGGTGTCCAGGCTGACCGCACCGTCCGTGCGCAGATAAAGCGCTCGCGACGACCCGGCTCCAGCCCAGGCCAGTGCCGCACGTTCCCGTCGTCCTGTTGCCGTCTCGAACGAACGCACGGCGCCGAGCGGCGGCGAGAGCAAGGGAACGCCACTGAACGCGATGCAGCCAAGCATCGTCAACGCAGCCATACCCCGCTCGCGCAGTGTCCGCGTTCCCCATGCCATCCATGTGACTCCACCGCCGACGCACGCCGCCACGTACGGCACGAGTCCGTAGTACGGCGAGACCGAATGCATCATGCCTCGCGCAAGGAACCACGCACACGCGGCTCCAAGCACGAACAGGCTGAACTCGACGAACGCCGTGCGCCTGAGGAATGCGAGACCGAGCGCCATCCAGGCCGTCGCGATGACGACCGCCTGCACGGACTCGCTGAGCCACGCTGGCTCGATCTGGAAGCGTCCGATCACGGGGCCGCGCGTTGCTGTCGCAACACCTCGTACACGCCGATCGCCACGCTCGTCGACAGGTTGAGCGAACGCACCTTGGGTGACGATATCGGCAGCTTCACGAAGCGCTCCTGATATCGCACATGCAAGTCGTCCGGCAATCCGCCGGTCTCACGCCCGAAGATCAACACCACACCATCTGGCGCGGTGAGCGGCGCGTCCCAGAGCAATCGGGTCGCCTTCGTCGAGAAGAAGAACGGCTCACCCAAGGAGGGAAGTTCGCGCTCGAACGCATCCCATCCCGGCCAGACGCGCACATCCACATGCTCCCAGTAATCCAAACCGGCGCGCTTCACTTCTCGCTCGTCGAGCGAGAAACCCAACGGCTCGATCAAGTGCAGCGTTGCGCCGACCGCAAGGCAGGTGCGCCCCGCGTTACCGGTATTCCAGTGAATCTCGGGGTGCACGAGCACTACGTGCAGGTGCGGCATCGACGACACTCCTTTGGTACCCCATTGACCTGCTCAACGACCAGAAATTCGAGTCTCCATCACATCATGTCGCCCCTGCGCCTGTGGCGCTACCTTGGGACGCAACCCGGAGATCTCGTGCCCATTGCACCCTCGCGCAGTCCTCGCCTCCTCGGCGCCCTCCCCCGACTGCTGCTCGCATCGCTGACGTTGGCAGCTGTCACGCCGCACCGCGACGCACTCGCGCAGTCCACCTTCCCGGCTGGTACGATCATCGGCCCGCAGTGGCGACACATCGGCCCGTTCCGCGCCGGGCGGACCAAGAGCGCGGTAGGCGTACCGTCGCAACCGAACGTGTTCTACATGGCGGTATCGAACGGTGGTGTCTGGAAGACCAATGACGCCGGCCGCACCTGGAAGCCGATCTTCGACACGCAAGCCACGGGCTCCATCGGCGCCGTCGAAGTCGCCCCGTCGAACCCCGACATCATCTACGTCGGCAGCGGAGAGGGCCTGCACCGCCCCGATCTTTCGACCGGCGACGGCATGTACCGCTCCAACGATGCCGGACGCACGTGGACGCACCTCGGGCTGCGCGACGGGCAACAGATCCCCCGCATCGCGGTCGACCCCCGGGATCCCGAACGCCTCTTCGTCGCCGTGCTGGGTCACCCCTACGGGCCCAACACCGAACGCGGGATCTATCGCTCGACCAACGGCGGTCGCGATTTCGAGCGTGTTCTGTACAAGGACGAGAATACCGGCGGCGCTGATGTCGTACTCGCACCAGGCGAGCCGAACACGGTGTACGCGGTGCTCTGGGAAGCGCGGCAGGGACCGTGGGAAAATGCCGCGTGGAGCGGTGCCAACTCCGGCCTGTTCAAGAGCACCGATGGTGGCGGCACGTGGACACAGCTTGCTGGTGGGCTTCCGACGACTGCGGACGGCGTCGGACGCTTCGGTATCGGCATCAGCCCGACGAATCCCCGTCGTATCTACGTGACGGCGACTGCAGGCACCAAGAGTGGCGTGTACCGCAGCGACGACGCCGGCGCGACGTGGACGCGCACGACGACCGACAATCGCGTCTTCGGCCGTGGTGACGACTTCGCGGCGATCACCGTCGATCCGCGCGATCCCAATACGCTGTACTCGATGAACGTCGTTGCATGGAAGAGCACCGATGCCGGTGCAACGTGGAAGGCGTTCCGCGGTGCACCCGGCGGCGACGATTACCAGCGGTTGTGGATCAACCCGTTGCAGCCCGATGTCATGCTGCTGGTGGCAGACCAGGGCGCGGTCGTGACCGTGAACGGTGGCGAGACGTGGAGCTCGTGGTACAACCAGGGCACCGCACAGTTCTACCACGTCACCACGGATAACGCGTGGCCGTATCGGGTCTGCGGTGGACAGCAGGAATCAGGATCGGCCTGCGTCTCCAGCCGTGGCAACGACGGCAGCATCACTCTGCGCGATTGGCGCCCAGTCGGAGCGAGCGAGTACAGCTACGTCGCGCCGGATCCGCTCAATCCCGACATCGTGTATGGCGGTACGGTCACGCGTTTCGACCGCCGCACCGGCCAGTCGCAGAACGTCAGCCCCAATGCTGGCCGCGGGCGCGGCGGTGCTGCCGGCACGGGCCCGGACTATTTCCGCGGTATTCGTACGATGCCGATCCTGTTCTCGCCGATCAACAAGCGCAAGCTGTACTACGGCACCAATGTCGTCTGGGAAACAGTGAACGGCGGCAATACATGGAAGCGCCTCAGCGGCGACCTGTCACGTCCGACGTGGACGGTGCCACCAAGTGTGGGGAAGTACGCAGGCACGCCAGCCGCGCAACCGACGCAGCGCGGCGTCGTGTACACCATCGCGCCGAGCCCGGTCGATTCGAACACCGTGTGGGCGGGCACCGACGACGGCCTGATTCACGTGACCCGAAACGGTGGCCGCACGTGGCAGGACGTGACGCCACCACAGATCGGCCCCTGGTGGAAAGTGTCGATCATGGATGCCTCGCACTTCGATGCGAGTACCGCGTACGCCGCCGTGAACACGTTCCGGCTCGACGATCTCCGCCCGCACATCTATCGCACGCGCGACGGTGGACGGACGTGGACCGAGATCGTGAACGGCATGGCGATGAACGCACCGGTGAACGTCGTGCGGGAGGACCCGGTGCGACGGGGACTGCTCTTCGCCGGCACCGAACACCACGTGTGGTTCTCGCTCGATGACGGTGACCACTGGCACCCGATGCGTGGGAACATGCCGGCGATCTCGATCCGCGATCTCGTCGTCAAGGATGACGACGTCGCGGTCGGCACGCACGGTCGCGGCTTCTGGATCTTGGACAACATTACGGCGTTGCGGCAGTGGAACCCAGCCGCTGCAGCAGCACCCGTGACGCTGTTCAAGCCTGCCACCGCGACTCGCGTGCGCTACTCCATGTACACCGACACGCCGGTGCCGCCGGATGAGCCGCGTGCGGAGAACCCGCCGGATGGCGCGATGATCGACTATTATCTCGCGCGCGACGCGGGCCGCGTCGACATCGAGATCTCGAACAGCGCGGGCCGCGTGATCCGCCGCTACTCGAGCAGCGATCCCACTCCGGCGCCGGTGGATGCGGGTAACTGGCCAGCGATGTGGTTCCGGCCACCGTCAGCGCCGAGCACCAAGGCCGGGCTGCAACGGTTCACGTGGGACCTGCACTACGCGCGTCCGACGGCCGATTGCTCGCTTCCGATCTCTGCGACACCCGGCAACACGAAGTGCGAGCCGGAAGGCCCGTGGGTGATGCCGGGGACGTACACGGTTCAGCTCACCGTCGATGGCACGAAGCGCGCGGAGCGATTCACGGTGCGCATGGATCCGCGAGTGAACACGCCGATCGCGGCACTGCGGCAGCAACATGACCTGTCGGTCGCGCTGTACGACGCGATGCTCGAGGCTGCAACTCTTGCGTCGAGGGCTCGCGCCAACGGGAACACCGAGCTTGTGGGCGCTGCGGGCTTCGGTGGCGTTGCCGCAGCACACGCGTCGGCTATCGCGGCGTTGCAGGGCAGCGATGCCTCACCAACTGCCGTGATGGTCGCGACGGCGAAGGAACGTCTTGCTGCGTACGCGACACTCAAGGCCAGGGCCGCAGCCGCCGGCAAGAGTGGCGATGCACCATTGTTCGACGTACTGCAGCCCGAATTGTTTGCGGCTGGGGGATCCTTCGCGAATGCATTTGCCGACATCGACAACGACGGCGACCTTGACTTGTTCGTCGGATTCGGTGCGTCACCGAACCGGCTCTACGAGAACACGCGCGGTGTCTTTCGTGACATCGCCGGGTCGGCCGGCGTCGCGGACGCACGCCCGACACGCGCGGTGGCGTGGAACGACATCGATCGCGATGGCGATCCCGACTTGCTTGTCGGATTCACGCCGGGCGCTGGTGGCGTACTCCGCCTCTACCGCAACGAGCGTGGCCGATTCACCGACATCACGCGCGAGAGCGGTTTGCTCGTCGACAGCGGCGCCGTACGGCAGCCTGTGTTTCTCGATGTCGATGACGACGGCGACACCGACCTCTTCGTCGCGTTCCGTGACAAGCCGAACGCGATGTACCTGAACACGGGCGGCGTGTTCACTGACGCCGCCGCGCGCCTCGGACTGGCCGATCCGCGCAAGACCGTGGGCGCCGTCTGGTTCGACTATCAGCAGGACGGTGATCTCGACCTCTACGTCGCGAACCAGGATGGCGGGAAGAATGGCCTCTTTCGCAACGACGGCGGCCGGTTCACCGACGTCGCCGACGCTGCCGGGGTGGCATGGGGCGGCCGCACCGCCGACGTCACGACGCAGGGGACGGTGCGCCCGTGCGTGATGGACGCGAACAACGACGGCATCGCAGACCTGTTCACCGCCAACTACGGCACGAACGGCCTCTTCCTCGGCGCACGCGACGGCACGTTTCGCGACGTCGGCTCGACGTGGGGCCTCGGCGCCGAGGGACGCCATGACACCTGCGCGCCGGCCGACGTCGACAACGATGGCCGGCTCGACCTGTACGTGAACGGCACGGTGTCGGGCACGGAAAGCTTTCGTGACTTCCTCTTCATGCAACGTGGCGACCGCTTCGTCGATGTCACGCCTGCCAACGTGCTCGCGATCAATGCGAGCCACGGTGTCGCGTGGGGTGATGTCGACGGCGACGGCGCGCTCGATCTCGCACTCGCGAGTTCACGCGCGGACACGCCCCATGCACTGATGCGAAATGCGCTCCCAGCCGAGCAAGCACGACGCTCGTTGCAGGTACGCGTGCTCGACGGCAATGGTCGTGCGACGCGGTCAGGCGCCGAAGTACGCGTGTATGCTGCGGGTACTCAGCGCCTGCTCGGGTTACGCTTCGTGGACAGCGGTTCCGGCTACAACGCGCAGAGCGACATGCCGGTGCATTTCGGGCTTGGCGGCACCACACCGGTCGACGTCGAGGTCATCGTACCGACGCGTGGTGCGCGTACCCGCACGATGGTGCGAGGTGTGAAGCCCGGCGAGTATGCCGGGCGATGGCTCACGGTGCGCGCGGCGAGCCGATAGCGCATCAGGCGCCGAAGACGGAACCCTCGGTTACGACGGTCTCGAAGATTCGTGCGCGCTGCGAGTGAAGGCCTATGCGTCCGCCCGCGAAGCAGACTGTGAGAGCTGCTTGTACCAAATGAGTTGCGTCTCGTCTGGGAATGACGGGTACGCGAACCGGTTGATGCCGCCGAGCGTGCATCCTACGCGGCTGTAGAATCTGCACGCAGGAACGTTGATGCTCTGCGTTTCCACCTTCAGCAAGCGTGCACCTCGCGCCTGTGACCACAATTCCGCGGCCCGGAACAGTGCCGTGCCCACGCCGCGCGATCGTGAATCAGGATGCACACGAAGGTCCCACAAATCGGCGAGGTCGGTGCGGCCCTCGAGCATCGCGACGTCCGTCGAACCCCACGCCACCGCGGCGCCACCGACGTGCTCGCCGTTCGTCCAGGCGGTGAATATGCCCCAGGTCGACAGATCGAAGTGCGCCGGCCACACCATCGGGCCAAACGAGTCGACATCGTAGTCCTTTATCCACGGCGGCGTCACGATCTCTTCGCTCATGCTCAGCCCGCCGAGCGCCGGAACTTCCTTCATCACGAGGCGCGACGCTACCTCGAACGCGATCGGCACTCGAGCATACGCATCGAGTGCCGACGGCTGTTCTTCCCGGATCTCGATCGAGCCTACCCCTGCGTCTTCTTCCACGCCTTGTACTCGTCCGGCATGCACTTGGCGCACGGGTGGTAGCCCGCGGCTATCGCCGTCGCCTCATCTGCAAAGAACACGCGCTGCTGCGCGTAGAGTGCGCCCTCGTTCAGCGCCCGTCGCGCGATCTTGCAGTCGAGCCGTCCGTAGCGACGCTCCTTGCGGTAGCCGCCCAGGGTACCGGGCGTGGTGCTCGTGATACGCGTGCCATCCGGGCCGATCAGTTGGTAAAGCTTGGGAGATTCCATGAACGAAAGATACTCGATCCGGTCGGGCGACGTCCCGCAAGATCCCATGGAGTGATAGACTTAGCCGCATGCCCGATCTCGCCCGGATCCTCGTCGTCGCTGCCACCGCTCGCGAGCTCGCGGCGCCTGAGGGGTGGATCGCCCTGCAGTGTGGCGTGGGGCCGGTCGAGGCTGCGGCGGCGACGGCCGCCGCAATCGCACTGCACAAGCCCGTGGCCGTGCTGCACGTGGGTATCGCCGGCGCGCGGAAGACACGCGGGCTGCGGCCGGCGGCATTGGTGGTCGGCAGCGAGGCGTGCTACTGCGACCTGAACATCCCGGCGGAATGGGCGCCGCGCCTGGTCGATGCATCGCCGATCCTGCTCGCCGCCGTGGAGCGCGCGATGCCGTCTGCGGTGACCGCGCGCATCGGCACCAGCGCACGTGTCGGCGGCACGACGGGCTACGATGTCGAAGCGATGGAGGGATTCGGCGTCCTGCGCGCGGCGCAGTTGGCCGGCGTGCCCGCGATCGAAGTGCGCGCGATCTCGAACGACATCGAGGAGACCGACCGCGCGCACTGGCATTTCGATGAAGCGTTCAACGCGATCATCGCCGCGACGCCGGCGCTGG
>DASQZA010000365.1:0-7945 GCA_035638935.1 Gemmatimonas sp.
CCGGCGCCAGTTCATGTTCATGTCGCTGGTTTCGGCAGCCGCCACGACCTTCGGGTCTGCTGGCGCATTGGCCGCACAAGCGGCGAGCGGCGTAACTACTCCACGGGCGACAGCGTCAGTATCACAACAGCAACAGGTCACGCTACCGTCACTTGGTAATGGCGAGGCCCCCGCGCTCCAGTTCATGCCCTACCCGGGTGGCACCGGCGCGCTCATGGAAAAACTCGCGAAAGAGCGTGGACGCTCGGCCTTCGACCGCGCGGTATTCACCGTGGAACGATGGACGGGGCCGGTTCCGACCAACCCGGAGGAGATCGCGTTTCTCCCCGCGCACCGGCTTTCGGCGCTGCTCAAGGAACGGAAGATCACGTCGGCCAGGCTCACCGACATCTATTTGGAGCGGCTCGAGCGGCTCAACCCGACCCTCCGCTGCGCCGTCACGATCATGGCCGATTCCGCGCGCGCCGAGGCGAAGAAAGCTGACCAGGAGATCGCCGCGGGCCGGTATCGCGGGCCCCTGCATGGCGTGCCGTATGGCATCAAGGACCTGTTCAATACGAAGGGCGTGCTCACCACGTGGGGCTCGCCGGACTTCAAGGACAACATTCCGACCGAAGACGCGGAAGTGGTGACCCGCCTGCGCGATGCCGGCGCCGTGCTGCTCGCCAAACTCAGCACCGGCATCTTTGCGCAGAATGACCAGTGGTTCGGCGGCCGCACGAACAATCCGTGGAATCTCTCACAGGGCTCGAGCGGGTCGTCGGCAGGCCCCGGTTCGGCGACGGCCGCGGGCGTCGTGGGCTTCTCGATCGGTACCCAAACGCAGGGATCCATCACGTCGCCGTCCACGCGCAACGGCATCAGTGCATTGCGGCCAACGTTCGGTCGAGTGAGCCGGTATGGCGGGATGGTACTCTCGTGGTCGCAGGATCGCGTTGGGCCGATGTGCCGCACCATCGAGGACTGTGCGATGGTGTTCAATGCGATCCACGGGGCCGACGAGAAGGATGCGTCGACCCTCACGACGCCCTTCCAGTTCGATCGCGCGGCACGGCTGTCCACGATGCGCATCGGCTATGATGAAGGCGCGCCGAAGGAGATGATCGATGCGCTGCGGAAGCTCGGTGCACAGCCGAAACAGATCGGTGCGCGGCCCGCGCTGCGCGACTTCGGCATGGGTGGGGGCGGATTGAACGTGGAGTACGCGGCGGCCTTCGACTTCTTCGTGCAGCGTAAGGCGAAGGAGATCGGACTCGACCTGAACAACCTGCCCGAACCCACACCGCGCGCTGGTGCTGCTGGCGGCGGTGGCGGTGGTGGTGGGGTATACGGCACCATGCCGGCCGACTACTCGGCGAGTCCGATGGCGCCGGCCAACTGGAACCCGCGCTTCGTCGGCGGTCGCACGCAGCGCGCGTTCGAGTATCTGAACAACCAGCGCCGCCGCATGCAGTACGTGGCGAAGTATCAGGAGTTCCTGAAGGATGTGGACATGTTCGTCGGCAGCGCCGCGTCGGGTTGGGACGTGAGCCCGAATGCGCAGACCGGGAACCCATGCGCGGTAGTGCCGTACAAGTTCGATGTGCCGGCGGGCGGTGGTGGTGGAGGAGCCGGAGCCGCGGGTGCGGCGGGTGCGGCAGCCGCACCGCCGGCTCCAGCGCTCAAGCCACAGCCGATCTGCGGAATCATCATCGGTGCGCTGTATGCCGACGACAAGATTCTCTCCGTCGCGCATCAATTGCAGAAGAGCAACGACGTGGTGACGAAGCACCCAACGCTCTAGCACTCTCAAGGGAGGGTGACGTGAAGACACGACATTCCATGCGTGCGCGCACCGGTCTCGCCGGGTGGGTGGCCGTCGCATGCACGTCACCGCTCCTGCTGTCGCACCCGTTCGTGTCGGAAGCGCGCGCGCAGCAGCCGTTGGCGATCGCGTCCAGCGAGTATGCGGCGCGGCGTGATTCACTCGCGGTGCGGCTCGACTCCGGCGTGGTCGTCGCATTCGGTGGCCGCACACCGGTCACCGACTACGGGCCGTTCTATCAGTTGCCCGCGTTCCACTACCTCACGGGCTACGATGAGCCGGACGCGGCGTTCGTGCTGGTCGCTCGCGGTGGCAAGGCGACGCACTGGACGTTCGTGTCACCGATGGAGCCGCGCCGCGCATTCTACTACGGCGCGCGCACCGACAGCGCGACGCTGTCGACGGCGCAGGGTTTGGCGACCCGCCCGTACAGCGCACTGTCGGGTGTACTCGACTCGCTTGCGAAATCGAACAGCGTGTTCTACCAGCTCGCTGATTTCGCGGCGGCGGATTTCGCGGGCTCCGATTCGCTCACCCGCGGACTGTCGGCCATGCGTGGACTACTGGCGCGCAACCCCGGTGTGCAGATCCGCGACGGCCACGGCCTCGTGAACCGGTTGCGCGCGCGCAAGTCCGCGGCGGAACTCGCACTCCTCCGCAAGGCAGTCGCCGCGAGCGATGCCGGCCACCGGGCAGCGATGCTCGCGCCGGAACCATCGTGGGAGTACGAAATCCAGGCGACGGTCGAGAGCGAGTTCCTGCGGCTCGGCGCAACACGCCCCGCCTATGGCTCGATCGTCGGTGCCGGACGCAACGGTACGGTGCTGCACTACATGAAGAACCGAGGCCCGGCGCGTCCCGGCGATCTCGTCGTGATCGACGCCGGTGCGGAGTTCGATGGCTATGCCGCCGACGTCACGCGCACGTTGCCGGTCAGCGGGCGCTACACGACGGAGCAGCGCGCGCTGTACGATCTCGTGTTGCAGGCACAGCTCGCGGCCGAGCGCAATTCCAAGCCGGGCATGCTCGCGTCGGCCGCGACGGATTCGTCCGTCGCGATCCGCGTACGTGGGCTCGCGAAGCTCGGGCTCATCGAGAGCGAAGATGCCTTGTTCGACCCACCATGGCACACCGACTGCGCGCGCACGCCGAAAGCATGCAGTCAGGCGCAGCTGTGGATGATTCACGGCATCAGCCATGGCATCGGCCTCGAAGTGCACGACCCGGCGCAGTTCTACGAGGGCAAGCGTACGTTCGAGGTCGGTGACGCGTTCACGATCGAGCCCGGGATCTACATCAGCACCGCTTCGCTCGACGTGCTCCCCGACACACCCCGAAATCGCGCCTTCATTTCCAAGGTCAAGAGCGTTGCGGCAAGGTACGAGAACTCCGGTGTACGCATCGAAGACGATTACGTCATCACCGCGCAGGGATTGGAACGTTTGAGCAGGGCGCCGCGGGAGATTCCGGAGATCGAGGCGCTGATGGCGAAACGGGCGCCGAAGCGAATCACGCCATAGCGGATGATCCGGTAGTCCCAACGTACGGATCACTGCGCACGTTTTACTACAGCGCCTTCAGATTGATTGCATCTGGCCGCTGCACCGTTTTCTCACCCTCGCGCCCCTCGACGTGCATCTTCGACTGCTCACCGTCGCTGGCCTCGCTGCCAGCACTCTCGTTGCAGCCGGTGCGACACCGTCCAGTGCGGCTGTCGTGTCCCATGCCCCCGGCAATCATGAGATGCGCGGCGTGCCGTTGGTGCAGCCGCCGAGCAGGACGACCCAGAAAGTGCCGAGGGCAAAGTCGTCCAAGACGGTCGCCAAGACACCAGCCCCGAAGGGTGACCCCACGCTTCCCGTCACCTATGTCACCGCCGGCGAGGGTAACCTCGCGCGTTATCGGGTTCGCGAACGGCTGGCGGGCAAGGAGCTCGACAACGACGCCGTCGGAGAAACGCCGAAGGTGACGGGCACGATCGCGCTCGACAAGTCCGGCGCGATCGCGCCAGGATCGGGGTTCACGGCACAGCTGTCCCTGCTCAAGAGCGACCAGACGCGTCGCGACCGCTACGTGCGTACCCGCCTTTTGGTCACCGACTCGTTTCCCTCGACGACGTTCAAGGTCACGTCGGTGCGGGGTCTGGCATCGCCGCTTCCGACAAGCGGCGAGACGCGCTTCCAACTGCTCGGCGACCTGACGGTGAAGGGTGTGACTCGCCCATCGGTGTGGGACGTGAGCGCCACCGTGATCGGCAACCAGCTCAAGGGGTCGGCGAAGACGCAATTCACCTTCAAGGATTTCGACCTGCCGCAGCCGCGCGTTGCCATCGTGCTCAGTCTCGCCGACACTATCGGGCTCGAGTACGACTTCGTGATGACGAAGAAGACGCCGTAGCCGCATGGCAGTGCAGCAGCCGGTGATCCGGCCGTCGCTTGCGCAGACGGTCGATGTCGAGACGCCGGAGCTCGTCACACTCTCGTACACGATCGCCGGCGTCGGATCGCGCGCGACCGCGGCGCTGATCGATTACCTGATTTGCGTGGTGACGTTCGTCGCCATCATCATCGCGTTCATCCAGCTCGGCGCTCGCGTCCCGGGCGCGTCGACTGCTGCCGCCTCCACGGCATGGGCGAGCGCGCTGCTTGGCCTCCTGCAGTTCGCCATTCTGTGGCTCTACTACGTGCTGTTCGAAGCGCTCGCTGACGGGCAGACACCGGGCAAGAAGTTCATGGGCCTGCGCGTCGTGCGCGACGGCGGCCTCTCGGTGACGTTCGAGGCATCGGCGATCCGCAACATCGTTCGCATCCTCGACATGCAGCCGCTGTTCCTGTACGGCGTGGGCCTCGTCAGCTTGGTTGCCAACTCCCGTGGCAAGCGCCTGGGCGACATGGCAGCCGGCACGATCGTCGTGAAGGAAGATCTGGTTGCGCAGCCGATGGTCGCGCGGAAGCAATCACAGGAGCGCGCGAACGCGCCCGTGCCGCTCTCGGCCAAGCTGTCCGACGCCGAATTCCAGCTGCTCGACCGCTATGTGCGACGACGCATGGAGCTCGAACCCGACCGGCGCGCGAGCCTTGCACTCGGTCTCGCGGGGCGATTTGCGGCTGTACTGTCGCAGGATCCGAATCAGCTGCCGGTGGCCCAACTCGTCCGCCTGCACGACGAGGAGCAGGCCGCGCGGGCCCGCGGTGTCGCATCGCGCGATGATACCGGTGCAGCGCGCGAACGGCATCACATCGTGGCCACGAACGCACCACGGTGGGCGGCCTTTGCATCGCGGTTGGAGGAGGCGCAGAAATCCGGCTTGTCGGGGCTCGGCGAGAACGGCGTGCGCGGTTTCGTGCAGGATTACCGCGAGATGACCGCCGACCTCGCGCGCCTGCGCACGGCAACGCGCGGCCAGGAGTCGGCCGAGCTGTTCTATCTCAACCGGCTCGTCGCCGGTGCGCACAGCCTGCTCTACCGCCGCCGCTCCTTCACGCTGCGACGGATGGTGTCGTTCCTTTTAGGAGACATCCCAGCCGAGATCCGCAAATCGGGATGGCCGATCGCACTCGCGACCGTACTGCTCTTCGCACCGATGGCCATCGCCGCACGCGCCGTGATCGTGCAACCGTCGCTCGCGGCAACGTTGCTCGGCCCCGGCATGATTGCGCGTGCCGAACAGGGCGTGAAGGATGCGAAAGATGGGAAAGGTTACATCGAGGATCCGGAGGTGTACCGGCCCGTCATGGCTTCGCGCATCGCGACGAACAACGTGCAGGTCACGTTCCTCGTGTTCGCGGGTGGCATGACCGCGGGATTGTTCTCTCTGTTCCTGCTGGTCACGAATGGGGTGAGCATTGGGTCGGCATTCGGCCTCTACATGTCGAAGGGCATCGGCCACCTCATCTTCTCCTTCGTGGCCCCGCATGGAGTGCTCGAACTCTCGGCTATCGTGATCGCAGGTGGCGCCGCGTTCCTGCTCGCCGCGGGAATGCTGCTGCCCGGCCATCGCACCCGCCGCGGTGCGCTCGCATATAACGGCCGCCGAGCCATCCGCCTGCTCGCGGGCTCGACCTTCCTGCTGGTTTTCGCCGGCGCGATCGAGGGCTTCGTGTCGCCGAACGCGACACTTTCGCTGAATACGAAGCTCGCCGTCTCGGCGACGAGCGCGGTGTTGCTGGCAATCTACGTGCTTTACCGGACCCCTCGCGCAGCAACTCCAGTCGCTGCAGCGGCTATAGTGCTCCCCGCGCCTTGAGCTCCAGGTAGCGATTGACGACGCCAGCGGTCATCGTCTGCGGCGATACGTCGAGCACGATCACCCCGGCACGACGCATCCGCTCCAGCACCTCGTCACGCGCGCCGATCACCTCCTCGGCCGCCGAGCTTTCGTAGAGCGCCGCGGGTGATGTCACGTCGCGCGGTTTTGCCGCCTCGAAGAGCGCGTCGTTGCGCAGCGCAACCACCAGCACCAGGTGGCGCGCCGCGCTCCGGGTGACATGCGCGAGCAGTGCCTGCGACGCGCGTACGTCGATCACGTCGGTGAAGAACACGACGAGCGCCCGTTTCCCCTGGTGTGCTGCCAGAAAGCGAAACGCCGACGCGTAGTCGGGTTCGCGTGTCGTCGCGACGACGGGAATGAATGCGTCGCGCACCAGATGCAGGGCACCACGGCTGGCCTGTGGCGGCACGAAGGCGCGTACCTCATCGTCGAACACCAATGTCCCCACGCGATCGCCACCGTTCGACGCGATGTCGGTGAGGATGAGGGCGGAGCTCAGCGCATGCTCGAAGCGCGAGAACTCGCCGGAAAGCTGCGTCATGCCGCGTCCGGCATCGATGAGCGTAATCACCGTTTGCGAACGCTCGATCGTGTACTCGCGTGTGATGAACTTGCCCTTCTTCGACGTGGCCTTCCAGTCGATGTGGCGGGGATCGTCGCCGCGCACGTACTCGCGGAGGCTGGCGAACGCCTGCCCCTGCCCCTTTTGCCGCAGCACCCGAATGCCCATCGCGTCGAGGCGATGTTGCATCGCGAGCAACCGGTAGCGCCGCACACCGGAGAGCGACGGAATAACGCGAATGCGGTCGCTCGTGTCGAAGCGGTAGCGCGCCCCGATCAATCCCAGCGCGGAGGAGACGCGCACTCCCACCGGCCCCAGTTCGGAGTCGCCGCGGGCGCGACCGGTGAGCGACACGGTCAGTTCCTGCGCGGACGAAGGCGGTACGGTCACGTTCACACCGCCGGCACCACCATCCACGAGCACCGGGAGACGATCGTGCAGCTCGACCACGATACGACGTCCAGTCCGATTGAACACGGTATAGCGCCCGTCGCCTTCGTCGCCGATTCCCACGCTCGGTGGAAAGTCACGCTCGACACCGAGTGATGCGCGCGGGGGCAGCAGCAACAGGTCTACCGCAGCGGCAAGCACGAGTAACGCCAGCGCCGACAGTGCGGCGTACGAACCAACGGGTGCAGGCAGCAACCAGAGCGGAGCGGTCAGTGCAGCGAGGGCTGCAAGACGTCGCTGCGGCGCGAACCGCAACAACACATCCACCACCCGGCGCCAAGCACGCCCCATTACTTCGGTGCCGCGACGCGCAGGAGAATCGCCGAGAGCGCGTCGTCGGCCGACCGTCCTTCCACTTCGAGTTCGGGTGAGAGCGTGACGCGATGGCGCAGCGCGGAGAATACGCGATCCTTGACGTCGTCGGGGGTGACGAACGAGCGCCCTTCGAGCACGGCAGACGCACGAGCCGCACGCATCAGCGCCACGGTCGCGCGCGGCGACGCACCGAGCGACAGCGATGGCTCTTCCCGTGTGGCGCGCGTGATCGATGCGATGTACTCCTGAACCTCAGGTGCCACACGAACGGAATCGGCGAGGGCACGCACCGCCAGCGCTTCGCCGTCACCCAGCACCTTCTCCGTCAGCGCCACCGTGGTGCTCTCGGGATTGAAACCCGACTCGTGAGTCGCCAGCATGGCGAGTTCGGCCTCGCGTGATGGGTAGCCCATCATCGTCTTGAGCAGGAAGCGATCGAGCTGCGCTTCCGGCAGCGGATAGGTGCCTTCGTGTTCGACGGGGTTCTGCGTGGCGAACACCGTGAAGAGCGCATCGAGCGGTCGCGTGACGCCATCCGTCGACA
>DASQZA010000366.1:0-17071 GCA_035638935.1 Gemmatimonas sp.
GCTGCTGTTCGACCTCGAGGAACGGCGACGCGCAGTGTCATCGGTCGGAACGTTGCAGGGGCTCGCCGATGGACTCTCGCAGGAGCTCGAGCCACTGATCGGCGGCCCGCTGCCTATTCCACCCGTGAAGGCGCGGCTCACGCGTGGTGGTGGTCGGTGTCCGGAGCATGGCGACCTGTTGGAGTTCGACCCATTCCGGCCGGCGGAGCATTACTGCCAACGCTGCGGTCGCGATTACGATGGAGCCGATCACGACGCGTGGTGGGCGATGGGCGCGAGCCTCTGGACCATGGAGCGCGCGGTGCACGCCGCTGCGCTCTTTCTCCTGCGCGGCGATGACCGACACGCGGCCTTGAGCGGTCGCATTCTGTCCGAGTTCACCGCGCGGTATCGCGACTGGCCGAACGTCGACAACGTACTCGGGCCATCTCGCCCATTCTTCAGCACGTATCTGGAATCCATCTGGCTGCTGAACGCGTGCCATGCACTCTCGCTGCTGCAAGCGGCAGATGCACCCGGCCTCGCAACGTTCGAACGGCAGGTCATCACCGGGCTGATTCTCCCAAGCGCCCGGCTGATTGCGGGGTTTGATGAAGGCCTGTCGAACCGTCAGGTGTGGAACGAAGTCGCCATCCTCTCAGCCAGAACTGTGGCGGGTGACGAGGCGGGCGTCGTCGAACGTCTGGCGAAGGACGACGGATTGTTCGCGCTGTTCGACGATGGCCTGCTCGCTGAGGGCACGTGGTACGAGGGGGAGAACTATCACCTGTTCGCGCACCGCGGTCTCTGGTATGGTGCCGAGTTGCTGCGCGCGCGTAATGCAGCGATGGACGACGACGATGTGCCCGACGACGTCGCCGACGACGAGAGCGGTGAGGCGAGTGCTGAGGAGTTGGACGACGGCACGGGCGGGCTGACGGCGAGCATGCACCGTCGCTATCTCGAAGGCTTTGTCACGCCGTTTCTCGGACTCCTGCCCGATGGCACCTTTCCGTCGCGGCGCGATTCGCGGTACGCGGTGCCCATACGGCAGTGGCGCACC
Organism: Gemmatimonas sp.; assembly: GCA_035638935.1. Lineage (GTDB taxonomy): Bacteria > Gemmatimonadota > Gemmatimonadetes > Gemmatimonadales > Gemmatimonadaceae > Gemmatimonas. The sequence goes on from DASQZA010000366.1 coordinate 1,043, forward strand.
GCCGAGTGGTGCGAACTCGGCTACGCATCATCCGGGGACCCGCGTCTCGCGGGAATCCTCGCGCGGGTCTACGACTCGGGCGTCGCTGCCGACGCAGCACGCGAATTTGCATCTTCCACCGATGTGCTCCCACGCGCGCGTTCGACCGCAGATGCGGAGCGGGATTCGCTCCCGGGAGTGCGCGACCGGGCAAGCCTGTCCTGGCGCGCATTGCTCTGTGCGCGTGAACCGGCACCCGCACCCGCACCGTGGAGAGAGGAAAGCGTCTGCCTTCCGTTGCAGGGGCTCGCGGCAATCCGCCGCGATGGCGGTCGCACGTACGTCGCGTTGGAAGGCGGCCACACTGGCGGCGATCACGGGCATCCGGATCGGCTTGCGCTCACGTTGCAAACGGGTTCGCATCGCTGGCTCGATGACCCAGGCACCGGCAGTTATGTCGACCGTACACTGCACTGGTATCGCAGCACGCTCGCGCATGCGGCGCCGCTCGTTGACGGCGCATCGCAGAAGAAGAAGCCGGCTCGGCTCCTCGCTTTCGAGGACCGCGGCGGTGCCGGTTGGATCTCCAAACGCGTCGACGGGATCGCGAGTGGCGTGGAGTGCACGCGAACCGTCGTGGTGTGCGACGGGTATCTCGTCGATCTGCTCGAGTGGCATTCAGAGCGCGTCCATGACATCACGCTTCCCTTGGCAGCGGTCGCCAACGCGGTGGGCGAAAGCCAACCAGGCACGACCTGGCAGCGCGCAGATGCTCGCGGCGCCGGTGGCCTGGAAGATGGGTTCGATTTTGCAACGGACGTCGAGTCGATGCGTTGGGCTGCCGGCGACCGTCTGATTTTCGATGCGATCGCAGACGGGCAGGTGGCTCGCCTCTGGTATGCAGCGCACTCCGATTCGTCTTCCGCGTCGACCGTGTATCGGGCAAATGTCCCCGCGGCACCGGGCCGCGGAAGGACGCAACGGCATTGGGTTACTGTGCGCGGAGCCGTGGGATATATCGCCGGTGTCTGGGCCTGGCCCGATGGCGCCAGCGGCGCAGCGCAGGTGGTCGACGTACTGTTTGCTGACGCGAGTACACCTGCGGTGACCGTACGCACTACCGATGGCACGACCGCGCAGCACATGCGATCTGACATGGGCTGGCACATCGATTTGCTTGTGGAGGGTGCACGCAGCAGCATCGATCTTGATTCGCTCGCAGTGCCGCATGTTGCATCACCAGTTGATGCGGAACGCAATGATGCTGAAGGCGGCGCTGAACTCTCCGGCGAGGGCCTCTTCGCCGACTACGACATACCCTTTACCGAGTGCTCGACCGATCAGTTGATGCTGGACACGCCGGGAGCCGAGATCGACGATGCGTTCCCGATCCCGCTTGGCGCCGCACACTACCGAGGGACCGAGCAGAGCTGGAAGGAGGCGGGCGAGCCCACCGCGATGCTGCAGATCACGCGTAACGAGACGCATCTCGTGATGGATGTCACGGCGTTGACAGGTCCGGTGGTGGTGCCCGTCGCCGATGCTTCCGGTGCACTCGTCAACCCGCTCGACAACGAGCGCGCGGACGTCAACGCCGACGGGCTGCAATGGTACATCGGACGACCGGGTGCCGGGTCATGGAGTGCTGCCGGACTCGTCGTGCCCGCCGGTGCGTCCGACGGAACGCCGGACGCACCGCGCGCGCACGCGCTCGTGCCGGGCGGAGACGAGCGCCCGGATGCGAAGTGGGTCGCCACGGACGACGGGTGGGCCATGCGGCTCTGTTGGCCGTTGGACATGTTGCCCGTCGACGTGGACGGCTGTATCGCGCTCGATGTCATCGTGAATGAGCGCCCTGCCGAGCGCGAACGGCGCCGGGGACAGCTGGTGTTGAGTGGCGGGGATGGGTTCGCGTATCTGCGTGGCGATCGACACGATGCGAACCGGGCGGTGGTGGTTGGGGTGACGTGACGTGACGTCCTGGTGACGCCCGGCGGCTATCTTCCCGTCGGCGCCCGCTCGTCCGAGCCGGCACCATTCGCTTATCACACCAGGGATGTCCGACACGCTGCTTTCTTCGGTCGTCGTGGTCCTGTTCGAGTCGCAGGATCAGATCAACATCGGCGCGGTCGTGCGCGCCATGAAGAACATGGGCGTGTCGGAGCTTCGGCTCGTGCGCCCGTGCTACTACGACCCCACACGTCTCGAGCAGGTCGCGCACGACACACGCGACATCGTGTCGCAGATCCGGCACTTCGACAGCCTCGACGACGCGCTTGCTGACTGCGTGTACGTTGTCGCGTTTTCGGGTCGGCGCCGCGCCGCAAAGTGGGCTCGCCATACGCCGCGAACGGCCGCCGCTGACCTGCTGGAACATGCGGTCCATGGCCCGGTGGCGATAATGTTCGGGCGCGAGGATCACGGTCTCCCCAACGAGGCACTCGACCGCGCGCATGCGGTCGCAACGATTCCCACCACTGAGCATTTCTCGCTCAACGTGGCCCAGGCGTGCCTCGTGGCGTTGTACGAGTTGCACCTCCAGGCCGGTGATGTCACCAAGCGACTTGCCGGCCCGAAGCGCGCTGCGCCGCCGCCTACTATGGGTGAGCTCGAGCAGACGTTCCGTGACGCGGAAGCTGCACTCGACGCGATCGCGTACTTCGGCACGCGAAACGCCGAGCTGGTGATGCGCTCGGTGCGCTCGATCGTGCTGCGGGCCGCTCCTGATTCGCGCGAGCTGTTGCTGTTGCGCACCGCGAGCATCGAAGTGCTTCGCACGATCGAGCGCGAAAAGCGGAAGGCGGTGGCCGACGCGCTCGCCGCCGCTTCGTCTGCTGCGCACGCTCAGGAATAGCGATGGCGCTCCCATTTGCGGGCGACGGCGGCGATGGGTGGCGTGAACGGGCACGCGATGTCATCCCCGGCGGTTCGTCTACCGGGAGCAAACGCCCTGACGCGCTCTATGGCGAGCGCGCAGGCGACGCGATGCTGCCGACGCACTACGAGCGTGCCGAAGGCTGCACGCTCTGGGCGCCGGACGGGCGCCGGTTCATCGATTTCTCCATGGGGCTTGGCGCCGTCGGCATCGGCTATGCCGATCCCGCCGTGGTGCGCGCGGTGCAGGAAGCTGCGGCCGCCGGGTCGGTCACTGGCCTGCCGCATCGCCTCGAAGTGGAAGTTGCCGAACGCCTGATCGACCTGGTGCCCTGCGCCGAAAGCGTGCGCTTCCTGCGCACCGGCGCGGAGGCCACAGCCGCAGCCGTGCGCATCGCGCGCGCGGCGACGGGCCGCACTCGTGTCATCGGCAGTGGCTATTTCGGCTGGCTCGACTGGTGCAGCGACGCCGCAGGAGTGCCCGCATCGGTGCGCGGAGACTTCACAGCGACGGCATTCGACGATATCGCGGCGCTGGACGCAGCCGTCGCGGCAGCGGAGTCGGATCTCGCAGCCATCATCGTCGAGCCGCTGGTGCATGACATCGCGAGTAGCGAGTGGCTGCGCGCTGTGCGCCGGCATTGCGATCGCACGGGTGCGGTGATGATCCTCGACGAGATCAAGACAGCGTTTCGTGTACGCACGGGCGGTGTGCAGGAACTGTCCGGCATCGTGCCCGACCTCACCACCGTCGGCAAGGCGATGGCGAACGGGTTTCCGCTCGCTGCGGTCGTGGGGAGAGCGGGTATCATGGAGGCGGCAGGGCGTACCTGGATCTCGTCGACGGCGGCGGCCGAAAGCACCGGTCTGGCGGCCGCGCGCGCCGTGTGCGAGTGGCATGATCGCATCGACGTGCCGGCTCGCATGGAGGCAGCTGGTGAGGTCTTTCGCGACATGATCGCGGATGCGCTGCAGCAAGCACCGTGGGTCGGCGTACGCGCAGCGGGGCCGGGCGTCATGTGGCGCCTGGTCTCGGACGTGCCGCAACGACTCGATGCACTCGTCGCGGCAGCGGCGCGGGATGGGCTGCTCTTCAAGCGTGGCGCCTATCAGTTCGCGTCGCTCGCGCACGATGCGAAGGTCGCGGACACGGTTGAAGGAGTACTCCCCCGCATCATGCGCGCGCTCGTTCCCGGACCGCGGCGCACCGAGGGCTGACGGATGTCTGTTGCCGCAGCAAATGTTCAGTCCGGCGATGTCACCGTTCCACTCGGTGGCATGGAGCCGCTGATCGACGTGCATGCGCATTTTCACTCGCCCTACACGAATCGCGCCGATTGGCAGACGTACAATGCGTCACGACTCGTTGCAGGGCAGCGCATCGGCATCCGGTCACACGTCGCGTCGATCCTGGGCTCCTGGGGATTCACCTCGCCGGTCTACTTCGCGTCGCCCGATGACCAGACGCGTGCGAACGACTTCATGTTCGGGTTGGCAGCGCAGCACGGCAGCCTCGTACACGCATTCACCGCCGTGAATCCGAATTTCGCCGTGCATGCGCTCGGCGAGATCGAGCGCGGAAGGAAGGCCGGCGCGATCGGCATCAAGCTCGCTGCAGGCCGTCGCGCGGACGACGCACTGGTGAACGACATCGCCAGCGCGGCTGCGGAACTCGGGATGCCGATCCTTCAGCATGTGTGGCAGCACCGTCGTCACGACTGGCCCAACCAGGACGCATCCGACGGACTCGATCTGGCGCGCATGGCGGCCAGGCATCCCCGCACGACATTTCTGCTCGCACACATCGGCGGCGGCGGCGATTACTCACACACTTTTCCGGCTGTGCTCGATCACCCCAACATCGTGATGGATCTCTCGGGAAGCGGGGTGGACCGAGGCATGCTCGACCTCGCCCTGGCAAGCGTTGGTGCGGAACGACTGCTTTGGGCAAGCGATCTCACCATGTGCACGGGTTTGACCAAGCTGCGCGCGCTCGAGCATACTGGCGCAAGCGCGGCGGAGATCAGTGCGATGCGGTGGCAGAACGCCGTTCGCATATTCCCTCCTGGATCGTTCGATGCCGTGCTCCACGCTGAGAGTGCGGTGGTGAACACGTGAGCGCGCAGCACCGAGAGCTGCCCCCGCGCATCGACGTGAGCGCGTGGATCGGGAGCTACGCCTTCCGCGATGTGCCGCACCCCGAGCCTGCCGTGCTTGCCGAGCGGGTGCTTGCACGGGAGGGGTTCACGGGGGCCTGGGTCGGACACCTGCCGGGTGCATTTCATCGCGATCCTTCGGCATCCAACGACGCGTTGTTTCGCGTGCTCGAGCCGTACCGCGATGTGTTGCTCCCGTCTCCGATCGTTCGGCCCGACTGGCCTCGATGGGAATCCACGCTTCGGCAGGTGGTGTCCGAAGGTGTGCCGTCGGTGCGAGCCTACCCAGCGCAATGGCGGCTTGGCGCAGGCCATCCCGCGCTCGGCGATCTGGCGCGCGCGTGCGGGGAGGCCGGCGTCGCGCTCCACGTCACGGTGCGTTTCGAAGATCTGCGGCAGCGACATCCGCTCGACGTGGCGGGCGATGTCAGCGCCGCTGTCCTGCGCGGCATCGCTCGGCTGGCGGGATGCCGCTGCCATCTGGTGGTGGCTGGCGCAGGCCGCGAACTCATTGAACAAACGCACTGGGGGCTCACGCCGGTCGAGCAGAGCCGGGTCTGGTACGATTTCAGCTGGCTTTGGGGGCCGCCGGAGGATCACTTCGCGCATCTCGTCCGGACTATCGGTCCGAACCGTTTCGCGTGGAGTTCGTTCTGGCCGTTGCGACTCGTGCAGCAGTGCCGATCACTCGTCGATCTGCTCCCCGATGACGAGCGAAGCAAGGCGCCGGATAGCGCGTTCGCCGATGGCGGACGCATCGGAACCCTCGCGCGCGCCGCCGCATTGACTACGCGTTGATGCAAATGTCAGGTAGTTGGTCGGAGACCGTCGACAAATCGTCGCTGCGAGCGCTCGCGCAGCGGCAGTTCTGCGCGCGTTCGGCGGTGCGACGGCAGTTGGGTGACGAACTTCCGTTTTGTTCCGTATCGCAGGTCGCATCGCACTTGCGTACAAATACGGTGCCAGACATACTACCGGCTTGCAAGATCCGCGCAGACACCCCGTCACACGACGTGTGCGCGCGTGTGCTTGTCTGTGCATCGAGACGCGGTACGAGGCATTTCGGCTCCGCGACGACGCCCTCCCCGGCCCATAGCTGATGACGGTCAAGAAGAAGTGGACGGTCCTTCCCGGATTTCTCGCGCTGGCTGCCGCAGCAACATTGCTGTCGGCCTACAGCGGAGCCTCGTCGTCGCAGGGATTGCGCGTCGAACAGCCGGTGAAATTCGTTCACGCGCCGCATATCCAGAAAGCAGGCATGAACTGCCTGTACTGCCACAGCGCCGCGAACAAGTCGCCTGATCCCGGCAACGCTTCCGTGGCCACCTGCATGGGGTGCCACAGCCTCGTGAAGACGGGTGCTCCGGAGATCAAGAAGATTGCGGCCTACTATGCCAAGGGCCAGCCGATTCCTTGGAATCGCGTGCACAAGGTTCCGGACTACGTGCAGTTCCCGCACATGCGTCACGTGAACTCGGGCGTCACCTGCCAGACCTGCCATGGACAGATCCAGAACCAGGGCAAGCAGGGCCCGGACACGAACTATGTCCCGGTCCAGCAGGTGAACTCGCTGAACATGGGCTGGTGCATCAACTGCCATGTGCAGGGCTACAAGCCCGCAGAAGGGGCGCGGCTCGCCGGCGAGACCGTGACGCCGGAGCTGCTCGCGGCGCCGCCCAAGAAGGCGCGCTACGACTGCTCTACCTGCCATTACTGATCGACTGACCCCTAGCCACGTGATGACCACGCGCAGACTGCGCGTGGTTGCGTCACGTGTAGCCGTTCGGAGCGGAGCAACTGCATGAGCATTGAAGAGGGGACCGGCGTCAAGCCCGGCGTCAAGCGTCGAGAGTTCCTGAAGATCCTGGGCGCGACCGGTGCCAGCACCGCGGTGGTGGGCTGCTCCTCCGAAAAGGTGGGGAAGCTCATTCCGTATGTGGCGCATCCGGACAACACCGTGCCTGGTGTGTCGCAGTACTACGCGACCACGTGCCGCGAGTGTGCGACGGCCTGCGGCGTGATGGCCGAGACCCGCGAGGGTCGCGCGTTCAAGCTCGAGGGCAATCCCGATCATCCGATGAACCGCGGCGCGATCTGCGCGACCGGTCTGTCCGCGGTGCAGGGGCTCTACAATCCCGATCGATTCCGGTCGCCGATGGTCCGCGAAGGCAATGCGCTCAAGCCGACTACGTGGGACAAGGCGCTGCAGCTGCTCTCGACCAAGCTCGGTGAGACGCGCAGCCGGGGCACGGCCGCGAATGCCGTGTTCATCAACCAGCACGAAACCGGCACGTTTCCGGGCTTCCTCGATGCGTGGCTGTCCGGTCAGGGAATGCCGGCGCACCTCAGCGTCGACTCGCTGGCGCCGGCCGCCACGATCGCGGCCAACACGCAGGCGTACGGCGCCGCGTGGCCCGCGCTCGACTTCAACGCCGCCAAGCTGGTCGTGAGCTTCGGCGCCGACTTCCTCGATGGTTGGGGACACAGCGTCCCGCAGCAGCTCGACTGGGCCGATGCCCGCGCCAAGTTTGCTGGTGCGCCCCAGCTGGTCTACATCGGTGCCCGGCGCTCACTCACGGGCCTCAATGCCGACCAATGGATCGCCACGAAGCCCGGCGGCGAGATGGCGCTCTGCGCCGCACTGGTGGGCCAGAGCACGTCGGCTGCCGCGGCTGAAGCGTCCGGGGTGAAGGCCGAAACGATCGACGCCCTGCTTGCCGCGATCAAGGCCGCTGGCAGTGGAGTCATGGCGATTTCCGGTGTCACCAGCGCCGATGCCGTGGCCTGCGGCGTCATGGTCGCCGACATCAACAAGCAGAATGGCTCCGTCGGTGTCACGGTCAAGCCGGCGACGCCTCATATGGGTTACGCCGGCATGTCTTCGTATGCCGACCTCGTCGCGGCGACGGCGCGCATGGCTGCCGGGACCGTACCGATCGCGTTCGTGCGCGGGGCGAACCCGGCGCACACCATGCCCAAGGCCGCGGCGTTCGTCGACGCGTTCAAGAAAGTGCCGTTCAAGGTGTCGTTCTCGACCGGACCGGACGAAACGACCATGGAATGCGATCTCGTGCTGCCCGATCATCACTGGCTCGAGAGCTGGGGTGACGCGGTTACTGCCCAGGGGCAGATCAGCCTGCAGCAGCCGACGATGGACCCGGTGTTCGACACGAAGGCCACCGCCGACGTACTCATCGCGCTTGGAAAGGCCGACCAGAACACCGCCGCCAGCTATCCAGCAGCAGATTATCGCACCTGGTACATCAGTCGTTTTGCCGGCGGGAGCGCGGCGTTCACGAGCGCACTGACCAAGCCGATGGTGCCGGGCGCGCCGCTGCTCGCGTCGTCGCGCGCGGCCAGTGCCCCCACCGCGGCGCCTGCTCCCGCAGCGCCCGCTGCTGCCGGCGCCGGCGAGTACTTTGTGCACGTGTACCCCTCGCCGACGCTCGGCGACGGGCGCGGCGCCAACAAGCCGTGGCTGCAGGAGCTCTCCGATCCCGTCACGAAGATCTCGTGGCAGTCGTGGGTCGAGGTGCATCCGGTCACGTACAAGAAGCTCGGTCTCAAGGAAGGGCAGAACCTGACCGTCAAGACCGCCGCTGGTGAATTCACCGCGCCGGCGTACCAGTACATGGGCGTGCGGCCTGATACGGTTGCCGTCGCGCTTGGACTTGGCCATAAGGCGTACGGCCGCTTCGCAGTCAACATCGGCAAGAACGCGTACGACTTGCTCCCGAGCACGTGGGACGCGGCGGGAGCGCTCGTGTTGTCCGGGCAGAGGGCTACAGTCAGTGTGAGCGCCGTGGTCGACCGTCTGGTCACCACCGAAGGCTCGGCGCGCCAGCACGGCCGCGGCATCGGTCAGGCGATGACGATCGCGGAGCTCACCGGCGCTGCCGGCGCAGAAGAGGGTGGGCACGGGGAGCATGCGATTCCGGGCCTGCCGTCGCAGGATTTCCTGAAGGGCCTCAAGTCGCCGATCGCGGCGGACGCGCAGGGCGAGTACATCGACCCGGATGGCAAGGACAAGGGCATGTACAACCCGAAGCATTCGAGCGGCATGGCGAATCGCCGTTGGGCGATGACCATCGATCTCGCGCGCTGCACGGGCTGCTCGGCGTGCGTCACGGCATGCTACAGCGAGAACAACATCCCGACCGTCGGTGCGCCGTATCAGGGCCGCGCCCTCAGTCCGGTGACGTGGGACGAGCGCCCGGGTGCGAACATCATCAAGGGCCGCGAGATGACGTGGATTCGTCTCGAGCGGTACTACGAAGGCAACGAGAACACGGAGAACGAGTTCTCTGAAGCGTTCGACACGCGGTTCGTGCCCATGCTCTGCCAGCATTGCGGCAATGCACCGTGCGAACCGGTGTGCCCGGTGTACGCGACGTACCACTCGCCGGATGGCCTGAACGTGCAGGTCTACAACCGTTGCGTCGGCACGCGCTACTGCAGCAACAACTGTCCGTACAAGGTCCGCTACTTCAACTGGTTCGGCTACGGCGAACCGGAGCGCAAGCAGTACGCGTGGCCGGAGCCGATGCACTGGGCGCTCAACCCGGACGTCACGGTCCGCGGCAAGGGTGTCATGGAAAAGTGCACGTTCTGCACGCAGCGCATCCGTGAGGCCGAGCATCGCGCGCGGGCCGAAGGTCGCGAGGTGCGTCCGGACGAGTTCACCGTTGCCTGCGCCCAGGCCTGTCCATCACGCGCCATCGTCTTCGGCGACGCCGCGGACGAGAACTGGAGCGTTGCCAAGCTCGCGTACGATCGCCGCGCCTACCACGTGTTCGAGGAGCTGAACACGTTCACGGCTGTCGTCTATCTCAAGAAGGTCAATCATCCGGCGCCTGCGGCGCCGGGGAGGGCCTGAGGACTCATGGCTACCACGACACAGCCGCAACCCACGATGCAGAAGCCGGTACGCTCGGGCGTACGCGGCCCGAACATCGCCTCGGCCGATGTGCAGCTCCCCGCAGTGCGGGACTACGAGCAGGTCGATCGCGAGATCATCGCGACGCTCGGCTTCACGAAGAAGTGGTTCCTGGGCCTCTCGCTCGCCGTGCTCGCGATGCTCATCGGCGCGTCCGCCTGGATCTACCAGATCTACTGGGGCCTCGGCCAGGCAGGCTACGAGCCGCCGGTGATGTGGGGCAACTACATCATCACGTTCGTTTTCTGGGTCGGTATCGGCCATGCCGGTACGCTGATTTCGGCCATTTTGTATCTGTTCCGCGCGGGCTTTCGAACGTCGATCTATCGCGCTGCCGAAGCGATGACGGTGTTCGCGGTCATGACGGCAGGCTTGTTCCCGATCATTCACATCGGGCGCCCGTGGAAGTTCTTCTGGCTGATCCCGTATCCGAACTGGCGCCTGCTGTTTCCGAACTTCAAGTCGCCGCTCGTGTGGGACGTCTTCGCCATCTCGACGTACCTCACGATCTCGACGACCTTCCTCTACATCGGCCTGATTCCCGACATCGCGGTGTTGCGCGACAAGGAAACCAATCCGATGCGTAAGCGGATCCTGAGCATCCTTTCGCTCGGCTGGCGCAACAGTGACCGGGAATGGCGTCACTTCGCCAAGGCGTACCTGTTCCTCGCTGCATTCAGCACCCCGCTCGTGCTGTCCGTGCACTCGGTCGTTTCCTTCGACTTCGCGATGGCACTGACGCCGGGTTGGCACGCGTCGATCTTCCCGCCGTACTTCGTCGCCGGCGCCATCTTCTCCGGCTTCGCGATGGTGTGGACGATCGCGATCCCGATGAGAAAGTGGTTCAAGCTCGAGCACTACATCACGCTCAACCATCTCGACGCGACGGCCAAGGTCGTGCTCTTCACGTCGCTCGTGGTCGGCTGCGCGTACCTGATCGAGTTCTTCATCGCCTGGTACAGCGGCGTTCGTGCGGAGCAGGAGTTCTTCTACAACCGCGTCTTTGGTCAGTGGTGGTGGGCTGCGTGGATCATGCTCCTCTGCAACATGGCACTACCCATGTCGCTCTGGTCGCAGAAGCTGCGTCGCAACCCGACCTGGCTGTTCGTGCTGAGTCTCTTCATCAATCTCGGCATGTGGTTCGAGCGCTTCGTCATCGTCGTCCCGTCGCTTTCGCACGAGTTCGAGCCGTGGCAGTGGGGTAGCTACGCGCCGAGCTGGATCGACATGTCGTTCCTCATCGGGTCGTTCGGCTGGTTCTTCATGTGGTTCCTGCTCTTCGTGAAGCAGCTGCCGGTCATGGCCATCGCCGAACTCAAGGAAATCGTCGCGCCACGCCTCAAGTTTGCCCACGCCGGTCATGGCCATGGGCACGGTCATGGCCATGCAGCCTCGTATGAGGGCGGTGAGGCAAACCATGACCGTCTCCACACGAATCCTGGGGAGCGCGACTGATGCAAGGCGTCATGGGAGCATTCCATGAGATCGACACGACGGTTGCCGCCATCGAAGATCTCAAGAAGAAACGGATCGGTGAGGTGACGGTCTACTCACCGACCATCCGTCACGAACTCGATCACGCGATCGACGCGCCGGTCAGTGTGGTTCGCCGGTTCACGCTGGTCGGTGGTCTGCTGGGCGTGAGCTTCGGCTACTGGATCGCGATCTGGTCGTCGAACTACTGGCCGCTCGTCACGGGCGGCAAGGCCATCGCGTCCTGGATTCCGTACACGATCATCGGTTTCGAGGTCATGGTTCTCGTCGGCGCTCTGTCGACGGTCGCCGGCATGTTCATCAACTCGCGCATTCCGCGTCTCTCGACGACGTCGGGATACGACCCACGCTTCTCTGGCGGTCATTTCGGCATCTTCATCGCCTGCGACGCGGCGAAAGCCCCGCAGGCCGAGGCGCTGCTCCGTGAGCATGGTGCAGTCGAGGTGCGTCGTGAAGCCTGATTCTCTCTCCGTCCTCCGTAACGTGAGCAGTCGCGTCATTCGTGTCGCCGTCGTTGCAGCGCTGCCGTTGTCGATCGGCGCATGTAACTGGTTCACCGATTTCAAGAACCAGCCACGCATCGAGCCGTGGGAGCCGATGTCGCAGAAGGACTCGGACTCACTGTCTCCGCCGCGCGGCCAGCCGTTGTACTCGGTGCCGGTGCAGGGCACCGACGCCGCGGCCTACCCCATCTCGTACATGCCGCTCCCGGGCGTGATCGATTCGTTTTCGGTCATGACGAATCCGGTGGCAGCCGACGCGCGCAGCCTCGACAACGGTCGCAAGCTCTACCAGATCAACTGCGCCACATGTCACGGCGCCGCCGGGTACGGCAACGGCCCGACGACGAAGTACGGCATGGCCGGCATCGGCTTGGCGAATTCGAAGGTCGGCGGCTATGCCGACGGCTACATCTACGGCATGATCCGCAACGGTCGTGGCGTGATGCCGAGCTATGCGCGCATCGAAGAAGCAGAGCGTTGGGACGTGGTGAACTACGTTCGTGCGCTGGTGGCCGGATCGGTCGCGGGCGGTGCAAAGCCCGATACCTCCCGCGCTGGTTATCCCGGGCAGAACGGAACGTCGGTGCCGGGCCCCAGCGCTACCGCGCCGAATGTACCGAGCCGCTTCCTTCGTCCGAACGTGATGCTCACGCCTGGTTCGCCCGGCATCAATTCCGCGACCTTCCAGAGCAAGAACGAAGGAATGGGCGTGCGTGCACTGCACGGGGAGCCGCATGCCGAGACTGGCGCGGCCGGAACCACGACTCGCGAAGGGTCGCCTGCTGACAAAAAGGAGAAGCACTAGTGAGCGGCGCGCATTACCACTACCCGACGCGTCAGGAGTTCGCGCGTCGTCTGGCCGACAAGGCAGTTCCGGGCACGATCAAGACGGTATGCCTCGTGCTCGCCGTGCTGGGTTTCGGTGTTTTTGCCTTCGGGGCCTTCACTGGCGTCGACCGGGCCTGGCAGGCATTGCACTTCAACTGGCTGTATTTCACCACGGTCTCCACCGCTGGTGTGGCGTTCGCGGCGGTGCAGCGCATCGTCACGGCGCGGTGGTCACGTCCCGTCATCCGCTTCGCTGAAGGGTTCGCGGCATTCCTGCCGCTCGCCTTTGTGTTGCTGCTCCTGATCCTGTTTCCGGGTCGCGAGCACATTTTCACGTGGGCCGGTCGCGAGGCGATTCCAGTCGCGGAGAAGGCATCGTATCTGTCGCCGGGCTGGTTTGTGTTCCGCGGCCTGTTCTTCTTCGGCGCGATCGTCCTGATCCAGCTTTGGTTCGTCTACAACTCCGTGCGTCTCGACGTCGCGGTGCTGCCGGAGTACGGCGCCAAGTGGGCGAAGGGTCTGCGCGACGGCATGCGCAAGGCGTTCGGTGATGAGCGTCGTGAACTGCATTCGCAGCATTCGTTGCAGGGCAAGGTCGCGGTCGCGGTCTGCATCAGCTTCGTGACAGGTTGGTGCTTCCTGGCGTGGGATTATTCCATGTCCATCAGCCTGCACTTCCAGCAGACGATGTACGCCTGGATCGTGTTCATGGGTGCGTGGCTCAACATGATCATGTTGCTGTCGCTGCTGGCCATGTGGTGGCGCAAGCACCTCCAGGTGGATGATGTCGTATCGATCGACCACTTCTGGGATCTTGGCAAGCTCGGTTTCGCGTTCACGGCATTCTTCGGTTACATCAGCTTCGCGCAGTACCTCGTGATCTGGTACGGCAACCTGCCGGAAGAAACGCACTTCTACCGCCTGCGTCTGTCGGGTGTGTGGAAGCCGATGACCACGATGATTCCGATCCTCGTTTTCGTGCTGCCGTTCTTCGGTCTCATCTCGAAGGCCGCGAAGGTGTACCTGCCGACGTTCGTCCTGTTCGCCGTGTGCAGCATCCTGGGCATCTACCTCCACCGCTACATCGAGATCTATCCCTCGATCTACGGTGAGGCGTCGCACCTCCCGTTCGGCTTGTGGGAGATCGCGGTCACCATCGGCTTCGTGGGTGCGTGGGGCTGGTGCTACGCAGCGTTCATGGATGCATTTCCGGTCATGCGCGTGTTCATGATGACGACGCTGTACCGTGACGAAGTGCAGGTTCCGGTCGATGCAAAGACGATGGAGCCGCTTCCGGCGCACGAGTAGTAGGGCAGAAGCAGAGAAGCAAAGAAGCAGAGAAGGGCGACAGACCGAAACGGTCCGTCGCCCTTCTTGCTTCAACCCGATCTGTCGTTTCCCTCTCTCCCTCTCTCAGGGCGCTATCGCGATTCCGCGAAGCGGCAATGCACTTCCAACGCCGCCGACCGGAGTCAGGGCGCCCGTCGCGAGGTTGACGAAGAACAACGTCGAACCCGCGAAACCGCCACCGATTGTCAGCGTCGCGTACGCCGCTCCATTGTTGCCGGCGATGTCGAAGCCCACGTCGCCCGTCGTGTTGTAGCCGAGAGGACCAACCGTCGTGGTGATGCCGTCGTTTGGATTGGCCAGCGTCACGAGCGCGTCGCGAGTGAAGTCGATCGCATAAAGCGTGGTCGTCATCGCGCCAGAGACGCTGTTCGTGTACGCCGTACCGCCGATCGCCGGCACATTGGGCGCTCCCGCATCCGTAGACGCGTACGACAAGTTGCCGTCTGTCGCCGCCACTGTGCCATCCGTTGCGCCGGCCAGGCTCGGAACGATGCGCAGGTTCTGATTCAGATTGCCGTGCACGCGAATTCGATTCGGCACCGGGTTGAAGTCGAAACCGAAACTGGTGCCTGCCAGGGTCGGAGTGAAGGCCGATGTTCCAACGACGGTCGCAGCGCCGGTCGTCAGATTGACCGTGTACACCCGGCTTGTCGATCCAAGCGCATACAAGCGGCCGTCGACGGGGCCGAAGTCGATGCCCTGAATGGTCTCCCCCATCTGAAGTCCGGACACCGTGACACGCGTCGCGATCAGATCCGGGCGGAGCGACCCGAACGTGATCAATGCATTGCTGCCGTCGACGCCGTAGATCGTGCGTCCCGCGGCCGATCCAGGAGCGCCGGGAGTACCAGGCGTACCAGGAGTACCAGGCGTGCCAGGCGTGCCGCCAGGACCAGCGGGGCCAGTGGGGCCGGTCGGACCAGCAGGACCGGCGGGGCCAGTCGGACCAGCGGGGCCCGTGTCCCCAGTGCAGGCCGACAGGACGGCAAAAGCGGACAATGACAACAATCGAGCGGACCAGTGAACTCGCGGCATCGCGTGATACTCCTCGCCGTGCACGGCGACCGAGGGGAGCAGGATGACCCGCGCACGATGCGCGCGAAGTTCGCGCACGGTGCGAGAGCCGGGGCTTGTGTCGTACGCCACTCGACAGGCGGCGGATGTACGCTGCCGCGAATCGTCGGCGGGCTCACGATCGATCAGGATCGACAGGCGGGCTCAGAGCGGCTTACGAGCCGGCATCCACGAATGCGCGATACGCGAACAGTCCGATCACCAACACCGCGAGGAAATACATGAACAGGCGGAACGGGTTCGTGGAACGCATGATGGCTCGGTCTGACGTTACGATGACGCCGAGGACTTTCCTCGGCGCTTGGATCAACAGGCTCCGCTTCTCCTCGATGCGGGCATCGCGCACCACCGGAACTTGGTGCATTGCCGGTGGCTCGCTAAACTGATCTGCAGGGTGGAGCTTACGACAAGAGAACAAATGAAAGTGGTAACGGCGCCACCCGGCCAGAGATGCCGAACCAGTACGGTGCGCCAAGTGGCTCCTTGGGGACGCACCCCACGACGAACACCGGAGAACTGATGCCCCCCTCGCGCCGCGACTTCCTCGTCACCTCCGCAGCCACGGTACTCGGCGTCGCCGGCGCGGGCCCGCTCGCGGCAGTCGGTCGGCGCGCGGCACAACCGCCCTCAGCGCAACCGCCGTCTGCGCAACCGCCGTCTGCGCAACCGCCGGCCGCGGCTCCCGTGTTCACTCCCGTCCGACGGAACGTCGGTACGTTCACGATGCGCGGGGGAACGGTCGGCTGGCTCGTGAACGGACGCGGGGTCGTCGTGGTCGACACGCAGTTTCCGGCCGAGGCGCGCGCTCTGCTCGGGGGGCTGCAGGCGCGGTCGA
>DASQZA010000367.1:0-5768 GCA_035638935.1 Gemmatimonas sp.
CAACCCGTGCTTCAAGGCGTTTTCCACCAACGGCTGCAGCAGGAAACTCGGCACGTCGATGTCGACCGCGGATGACTCCACGTCGATGTCCACGTCGAGCCCGTGGCCATAACGCACCCGCGCGATCTGCAGGTACAATTCGACCAGCTCGATCTCCTGCCAGAGCGGAATCACGGCAGACGCAGCGCTCCGGAGCGACAGGCGAAGCAGGTCACTGACCCGGGTCAGCGTACGTTGCGCCTCCCGTACGTCCATCTCCATCAGCTCCGCGACCGAATTGAGGGCGTTGAAGAGGAAGTGTGGATTGAGCTGCATGCGTAGGGCGTCGAGCTGCGTCCGCGCGAGCTTCTGCTCGAGTTCAGCGGCAGCCCGGTCGCGTTCCTGGTAGCGCCTTACGAACTCCACCATGTACGCCGCCCCGACGACGGCCCAGTACAGCACGACCTGAAAATCCAGGTTGTTGAAAAGCGCCAGCCGAAGGTCGAGGGCAAACGGCGCGTCGTGGTTAGCCGCGAACACGTGGTCGAGCCACGCTGCCGCAACGCTGTTCACGGCGCACACTACCGCCATGGTCAGGAGGTGGATCGCGAACCACCTTGTTGTCCGGCCGGCGCCGAGCGGTACCAGGCCTACCAACGACAGAATCAGCTGCGACCAGAGACTCCAGACGAGCCAAATGGCTCCCTGCCAAACTAAAGCGACCCCCAGCCCGTAGGGGTCACCATCGGGGTCGCCGACGAAGGCCACCCGGATCGCGGCCAGAATGCTGGGGATCAGCCAGAAGGCCGCGAAGAGGAATCTTGTCATGCGCCGGAAACGAACGCCCTCGTCGGCGATGGTGAGCGGAGCAGACGTAGCAACCTTCTGGGGCATGAGCGGCGTCTAAGCGTGGCAGGGGCCCACGTCGATCCGGGCTTCTGGCGTTGAAAAGTTCGTGCACCTGGAGTGGAGTCGAAGAAGGCGTCGGACCCGCAGGGGCGCAACGGCACGCGATTTCGTCCGGAATCCGTGCGCTTCAGTCATCCGGAATCGCGGCTGGTCCCCAGTGACAAGCCGCGCGTGGTCTCAGAGCACATCGTCCTGTGGTAATGTGCGTGCCGAACCTCCCGGTGCGTGTCGGTCGAACCGCAGGACGATCCGCAAGGAGGCGGAGATGGCGAGTGTGCGAGTACTGATCGTGGACGACGAAGCACTTGCGCGGCAGCGCGTGCGGCGTCTGTTGCAGAACGAACCCGATGTCGAAATCGTCGGGGATGCCGAGACCGGGCGTGATGCGGTGCGACTCATCCATGAGTTGCAACCCGACCTCGTGTGCCTGGACGTGCAGATGCCCGAGCTCGACGGATTCGGCGTGCTGCGCGAACTCGAGGGATCTCCCACGCCGATGGTACTCTTCATTACCGCATACGACGAGCACGCGCAGCGTGCGTTCGACGTGCACGCGGTGGATTACGTGCTCAAACCCGTCGACGCGGATCGGTTCCGGGCGGCATTCGAACGGGCCCGGACGCAGCGCGCGCACGCAGCGGCAGCCGAACGGCTCGGCGAGCTGCTGGAGACCGTGCGCCGGCTTGCCGACGGACGGCCGCAGGAGGCACGTCTCGATGCGGGCGCAGTGCCGGGTGGGAACGGCGCCGGATACCCGTCGGCCGGCTACACGTCGCCGGGCGCGAACGGCAATGGGAGCTATTCTGCCAACGGGTCGAATGGTGTCCCGAATGGCGGTTCACGCTATGCCAGCCGCATCCTCGTCAAGCAGGACGGTCGCATGTTCTTCGTGAAGACGACCGAGATCGACTGGATCGAAGCCGATCGCAACTACGTTCGGCTGCACGTCGGCAAGACGGCACATACCATCCGCGAGCGCATCAGTCATCTCGAGGAGACGCTGGACCCGCGGTTGTTCGCGCGCATTCATCGCTCCACGATCGTGAACCTCAATCGCGTACGCGAGATGCAGCAGTGGTTCTCCGGCGATTACGTGGTTCTGCTCGAAGATGGCACGCGACTTCGCCTTAGCCGTCACTACCGCGATCGTGTCGAGAAGCAGGTAGGGGTCTGAGAAGGGAGAGGGAGAGAGTGAGAGAAGGCGAGCATTAGAGCGATAGAGGTCCCGGTGTCGCGAGCTTCACGCGATTGCCGGGATTTCTGTTCGCTGTGGTGCGTTGGCGTAGCGCAGTGACGTCGCCAGTTCATTGGCGAATGCCTCGAATCGTCGTGGGGGCCGCCCGGTCACCCGCTCGATCGTGTCGTGCACGATCGCATACCGGCCGTCGCGCGCATCGGTTTGCCACGCGACCATATCCTCGGCAATCCAGCGATCGACACCCGCCGCAAGCGCACACTGCAGCATGTCGCCGGGCTGGCAGTCGACATAGCGGATGGGCCGGTTGAACTGCCGGGATAGCAGTCGCGCCATGCCTGCGAAATCCATGGCTTCCGGACCAGTGACCGTGACGAGCGCACAATCGAGACGTGGGGCTGTTGCGAGTGTTGCGAGGACGGCGCCCACGTCCCGGACGTCGACGTCCGCGCTCTGTCCGGTGCCCTGACACCCGGCGAGCAGCCCGCTTGTGAGCAACAGCGACGCCTGATGCAACAATGCCTGCATGGGCCGGGTCACCCGAACGCTGCAGGTCTCGACGCCGGTCGAGCCGAGACGCTGCTCGATTCGCCAGTGCCATCGCGCCTCGTCGGACGCCGCGTCATCGGCAGCGCCGACGATGGAGAGCTTGACGATGCGCGCGACCCCCGCGGACAGTGCAGCTGATATCACCCGTTCCTGTAATGCGACTTGCCCGGGCGCGGAGGCCGAATGTAGCACGACGGTGCAAACGCCCTCGAGCGCGCCCGCAAGGACGCGCTCGTCGCCGGCATCGCCGTCGATCCACTGCACGCCAGGTTCGTCGCGGAGCGGAGATCTCGCCCGCCCCCGTGCGAGGGCGCGCGCCGGAACCGACGCACCCGACAGCTCTCGCAGAATTGCCGTTCCGATGCGACCTGAGGCCCCTGTGACGAGTATCATTCAGCTCTCCTCGTTTTGCCGGTGATCGTGCAGGAGGGAAGGCGCGCGTTTTTGCTGCACGCTTCGTGCTCACGGTCCCGCCTG
The DNA here is from genome assembly GCA_035638935.1 of Gemmatimonas sp. Lineage (GTDB taxonomy): Bacteria > Gemmatimonadota > Gemmatimonadetes > Gemmatimonadales > Gemmatimonadaceae > Gemmatimonas. Next base: position 3,110 of record DASQZA010000367.1, read on the forward strand.
ATCGAAACCGATACATGGAATCCGCTTCACCTCTCGGCATCCCCAGCTGGCAGTCCCGCGTCCTGCTCTCGCTCGTACGGGCGCGGATGCGACCGCATGCGCTCGCACCGATCGATCCCTCATGGGTGCGCCGGAACATGGGACGCCCGCGATCGGCTCGCGTCATGATGGCCAAGTCGACGGGTGCACGCAGCGCGCAGTACGAGCGCACCATGCATTGGCCTGGTGGAGAACACGTTTGGTGGCCGACCCACGACCGAACGATGCAGGTGCCCGATCGAACGCCAGTTCTGCTGTACCTGCACGGTGGTGGATTCATCGCCTGCTCGCCGACGACCCACCGGCCGCTGGTGTCGTCGCTGGTCCGTCGTCTCGGCGGCGAGGCCTTCGTGCCCTCCTACAGGCTGGCTCCGGAACATCCACATCCGGCAGCGCTGGACGATGCGCGAAATGCGTATGTGCATCTGATCGAGGATCGCGGCATCGATCCCGCGCGAATCATCATCGCCGGTGACTCCGCAGGCGGTGGGCTCGCGCTGGCGCTCACCATGGCCCTGCGAGACCAGGGAACGCCACTGCCTGCAGGCGTCCTTCTGTTCAGCCCATGGACCGACATGACGGGCACGAGCGCATCGCTGGACGAGAACAGCGATAGCTGCGCCATGTTCGCCGGTGAGACGATTCGGCGCGCGTCGCGCTTCTATGTTGGCGACGGCGATCCGTTTCACCCCATGCTGTCGCCCGTGTTCGGCAACTTCGACGGGCTACCGCCACTGCTCGTGCACGCCTGTCAGGACGAAGTGCTCCGTGACGATGCCACCCGCGTGGCGGAACGCGCCCGCGACGCTGGTGTCGTCGTCTCACTCCGCCTCTGGCGACACGTGCCGCACGTCTGGCAGTTCTTTGCCGCCGTACTCCCGGAAGCGCGCGAGTCGCTGTCGGACGCCACAGCATTTGTGCGCGAAGTCATGATGCCGGGTGGCGCAACGCCTGATGGTGAACGAGTGCAGCCGGGGACGTGACGAATCGTGACGCGTCACAGCACGATGCGTCCAACGGGCAACTCTCGTGTCCATGACAGGAATACACCCGACATACCGACCCGCGGACTGGCGTCCGCTCGAACGTGCCCTCGAGCACGAGTTCGGCACAGCTGCAAAAGATGCGACGGCGGCGTTCTGGTTCATTGGATTCGTGGCTGGGCCCGACGACGTCGGGGAGCTGCGCATTTACGAGCACAGCGCGACACGCCGACGGCTCGCGCTCGACCGGGAGGGGCAGGCGTACCGATGGTTTTCCGACGCGAGTCGATTCGCGCGCATCGACATCGGACAGGCGCTCGTGGAAACATTCGTCTAGCTCTCCTGGCGCGTTGAGAGGCAGGGAAGGGGACCGAGGAAGCACGGGAGCTTCGCGCAGGCGCGGACACTAGATTTCGGCGATGCGCGACAGTCGCGCACCCGTTTTCGCCGTTCTCATCCGAGCTCGCCCAATGGTTTCTACGTCAACGCACGCGCCTACAACCACGTCCGGACCGGTGTCCGCCTTCCTGCGGCACAACTACCGGCACTTCAACGCGGCCGCCCTGATCGACGCCGCCGATGGATACGTGCGCCACCTCGATGGCGGCGGAAAGATGATGATCACGCTCGCCGGCGCGATGAGCACGGCCGAACTGGGCATCTCACTCGCGGAGATGATCCGCCAGGACAAGGTGCACGCCATCACGTGCACGGGCGCCAATCTCGAGGAGGACGTGTTCAACCTCGTCGCGCACGATCACTACGAGCGTGTGCCGAACTACCGCGAGTTGACCGGGCAGGACGAGCAGCGGCTGCTCGACAAGCACATGAATCGCGTGACCGACACGTGCATCCCCGAGGGCGAAGCGATTCGTCGGATCGAGAAGGCCGTGATCGGTGAGTGGGAAGCGGCGGACCGCGCAGGCGAAGCCTATTTCCCGCATGAGTTCATGTACCGCATCCTCCTCAGCGGCAAGCTCGAGGAGTTCTACCAGATCGACCCGAAGAACTCGTGGGTGCTGGCGGCTGCGCAGAAGAACCTGCCCATCATCTGCCCGGGGTGGGAAGACTCGACCACAGGCAACATCTTCGCATCGTACGTGATCGACGGGCACATCAAGAACGTGCATACGGTGCGCACGGGCATCGAGTACATGACGTGGCTCGCCGAGTGGTACACGCAGACCACGAAGGACGGCACGACGATCGGCTTCTTTCAGATCGGCGGCGGCATCGCGGGTGACTTTCCCATCTGCGTCGTGCCGATGCTGCACCAGGATCTCAAGCGCGAAGAGGTGCCGTTGTGGGGCTACTTCGCGCAGATCAGCGACTCGACCACGAGTTTCGGCGGCTACTCCGGCGCCGTCCCCAACGAAAAGATCACGTGGGGCAAGCTCGGGATCGACACTCCGAAGTTCATCATCGAGTCGGACGCGTCGATTGTGGCGCCGTTGGTGTTTGCGATCGTGCTGGGACAATAAGACGGCCTGAGACGCCAGGCGACCGGCGCCAGACGCCAGGGTGCACTGGGCTGGCGCCTGGCGTCTGGGCTCAAGCCCCCGGGACGCGCAATCGCTGTCCGACCTTGATGTCGTCGCTGCGCAACTGATTGAGCTGCCGGAGCACGTCCGGTGAGG
>DASQZA010000368.1:0-2865 GCA_035638935.1 Gemmatimonas sp.
CGGCAATCGGGGATGGACAGAACTGCGCGATGGCGCCGGACTTTCCGTGTTGGCGGCGGGCCCACACGAGAAGACATTGCGCCGCGCATGTGGACGACTTGCGCATGTCGACGACGCCGATCGGCTTGGCAAGTGGCGCGCTTGGCTGCGCGCGGGTGCGCCGCCGGACATCGACACGCTCTCCGAATACGACCGCCGACTACTCCGCATGTTCCTTGCACAGGTGTTAGACCAGGCAGCAGCGTCCAGTGCGACACTGAACGATGGCGTCAGCATGCTTTGGGAGCACCCTCAGATTCTATCGGAGCTCGGTGAGCTCTTTGATGTCCTCGTGGGTCGTATCTCGCACGTTTCATTTCCGCTCGCAGTACCGGAGGGCGTCCCACTGCGAGTACATGCCAGATATACTCGCCTCGAGATTCTCTCCGCGTGCGGTATCGGCGAGGGTGCGACGGCTCTTGCGTGGCAGAGCGGTGTCTGGTACCACGGGGTCGCTGCGATGGATCTGTTCGCGTTCACGCTGGATAAGACGAGCGGTCAGTTCTCACCGACAACCCGCTACAAAGACTATGCGATCAGCCGAGATCTGATCCACTGGCAGAGCCGATCGACCACGCGTGCAGAGAGCGCGACTGGTCGGCGTTATCAGAGTCACAAGCAGTTGGGCAGTCACGTGCTCATCTTCGCGCGCCTCAACGCCGACGAACGCGCGTTCCACTTTCTTGGGCCCGCAAGCTATGTGAGTCACACTGGCGAGCTGCCGATGTCGGTAACCTGGCGCCTACACCACGCTCTTCCTGGCGACTTGTTTCAAGTGTTCGCCGCAGCGGTTGCATAAGAGACTATGCTCGCACGCCACCTGGTGACTGTTTGGAATCCCCGGTACGCCTCTGACGCCATGGAGGCGCACCTTCGCGTCCTTCTCGATTGGGATGCTCGTGTCACCAGCGGGAATGCCGATGTCGACGACGTGTACGTCTGGTGGGGAAAGGTCCGCTCCAATCAACGGCAGCAGCCAATGCCCCATTTGGACGCGATCGTCGCGCTCGGGGCGGAAGCGGCCGATGATCCTGACGAGTTGCGCGAGACGCATCTCTACCTCACCGACTACCGCATGCTTTATGTCGCGAACGTCACGGCCATCACAGCAGAAGACCCTCGAGCGTGTGACGCTCACCACGTTCCCGAGTACTACACGTCCTCTGACCTGACTTGTGACTGTTGGTTCGAGATCAGTGATATCCGATTGTTAGTGCGGGATGACTTGGACGGCGTCGCCGCGGAACTCGCACGCCTCCGCAACACCCGCTATCACGACCGGCCAGTCTCCCTGTACGGCGGCATGCTCGAGCTCCCGCTCCTCGTCTCCCGTCCCGACGGGCGCCACTTCTTTGACCCTCGTGAGCAGCGGCAACTTGCCGACGACAAGCTCTGGGCGCGCTTCGACGCCGAACAAGGGGGACTCGGCGCACTCGAGGTCGCGCTGCGGGAAGATCACCTCGGAGAGATCGCATGGAGCGCGCTTGATGCGACCGCGCGGCGGTTCATCGCCATGGCCGAGCGTACCTTCCGAGACCACCGTCGTGATCCAGCGGCTGACCTGGCGCCGGTCGTTGTCGGATACGCGAAGGCGCTCGAGATACAGCTCAATGGCCTGATACGCACCGCGATGCATGGCGCCGCCCCGGCAGCAACGCGTGTGAAGCTCGGGGCTTCGACGCAGCTGCTCCCTGGGGCGCTGCCACTCACTCTCGGGCAGATCGCATTCGCCCTCGGCGGTGAACCAGCCTTCGCTGATCACATCCAGAAGGTGCTCACCGACGGCAACTGGCTGCGAGGAGAGTTCGCCGTGATTCTTGACGCGTTCGTGGAAGAGGCGCGCAACCCCGCCTCGCATGGCGCGTCGCTACCCCGCGAAGTAGTCGTGCGATGGCGCAACCGGTTACTCGGCGTGGGCCACGAGAGCCTTGTGACACGTTTGGCCAAGGTGCAGCGTCGGAGCTGACGTGGGATCCTCCAGCCGCTTCGCTAACGACATTCCACGCGGCTGGTTTGTTGAGACATCGCAGGTACCCGTGGTCAGACTCGCGGGCTGACTGCTTCACTCTTCAGTCTACGAAAAGCAATGACGCACAGCGTACACGTAATCGAACTTTCGAGGGACGTGTTGGGCAAACGTCGGTTCCGAGACAAGAACCCGCTGCACGACCCTCGGAAGCCGTGCGTATACGTTGGGATGACCGGAAAGACTCCCAAGGAGCGCTTTCAACAGCACAAGGACGGAGTGAAGGCTGCGCGATTCGTGTACCTGTACGGCGTACGACTCCGTCCCAGGCTGTACGAGCGCCGCAACCCCATGACGTACGAGCAGGCCCAACGCATGGAGCGCACAATCGCAGACGGTTTGCGCAAGCGTGGCTACGCGGTATGGCAGAACTGAATGAGCGGCCAATGATCCGCAGCGACGAGGAGCACTCACGGCCTCCGCATCGTCGGTGACGAATGGCGCGTGACTACCGCGCGCGAAGTTCGACCACCATTGGTCGATGGTCGCTGATGCCGTTCCACTCTGTCCCATCGAGCACAGTCGCCGACAGCACCCGATCGCACAGGTCCGTCGACAAGAAGATCCCGTCGATGTGATATCGCACCGCAGCGCGCTGCTTGAAGTACAACGTTCTGGGTAGCGGCACACCCGCGTGCGCGACGGACCATGCCGGCCGCAGCCCGAACTCCTGCTCGAATCGCGCGAGCAGCTGTCCCTCCTTCGTCGTCATCGCCGGGGTGACGCCGTCTGGGCACCAGGCTGCAGTGAGGTTCCAGTCACCGCCGATCATTAGCGGCAGCGCGGGCCTTAGCTCCGCG
>DASQZA010000369.1:0-9775 GCA_035638935.1 Gemmatimonas sp.
GCCAGAAACCGCTGCGCCATTCCGTCACCTTGCGGCGCGTGCCCTCCGGCGCGAGCACCAGCACGAACTGCTCGCGCGTCGCGAACTCGTGAATCGACTGCTCCACCATGTTGTGGCGATTCTTTCGGTCGACTGGCACGCCGCCGATCGCGCGCATGAACCACCCCAGCGGCGGCAGAAACAGCGTGTCCTTGCCCAGCCATCGCGGTGCGAAGCCGAGCGCCCACTTCGCCGCCAGCCCCACGAAGAAGTCGTAGTTCGAGGTGTGCGGCGCGACGATGCACACGAACCTGGGCAGGTCCGGCATTGCTCCCTCGAAATGCCAGCCCATCCGCTGTAGCCACCAGAGGCCGACTCGGCGCATTGTCGTACCCGGGCTTTGCGGTACCTGCGGACCCAGTTTCCATCCTTCGGTCCCGGTGCAGGATCCGCCGCTGGCGAGGGGCATGGTCATCGGATTCATTTGACGCATGACTCACAAGTTCCGCAAGACTCCGCTGGCGTCCGTGTTGCTCGCATGCCTGCTGGCGCCGGTCGGTCTCGCCGCGCAGTCCGCGGCGACGTTGCCGGTGCGTGTCCAGGATGTCAGCTCACTACGGCCGCGCCGAGCCGTCGCACCCATGGTGCTGCGTCTCCCCGCCAGCGCTCGCACGCTCGCGATGGCCAACGCCGGCGTGGCAAGCACGGACGCGGATGCCTTGCTGTACAACCCAGGCATGCTCTCTGCCGCGCGCGGTGCATCGGTGTCGATCCAGACCTACGGTTCCGGCGGCACGGCGGGATCGCTCGCGACAGTGTCGGTGCTCGGGTCACTCAGCTTTGGTGTAGGCGCGCAGTTCGTGCGCTGGAACGTCGGCCCTACGCAACCCGGTCGCGAAGACGAACGCTATCGCGAGCGACTGCTCGGCGGCGGCGCGTCGATGTACGGCCGTGAGGGCATTCGTTCATCGAGTTCGGCGTTCACGTTGGGCATCGCGCGCACCATCAAGGGCCTGCGGCTCGGTGCGAGCGCGAAGTTCGCGGAGGATCGCATCGGGCTCTCGAACGATGGCACCGTAGCGTTCGACATCGGCATGGTGCGCCCGCTCGGTCCAGGCAACTTGGCCATCACTGCACAGAATCTCGGCTTCGGTACCCGTCTCGACGGGCAGGAGTCGGTGCTGCCTCGGCGCCTCGGCGTCGGCTACGGTGGAGCCGGATATCCGCTGTCCACTCACTGGGACCTGGCCGCGCAGGCGCAGCTCACCATGGAGAACGATTTCTTCCGGCCGGCGGGCGGCGTGGAGCTCGCGTACGTACCCATCGAGGGTGTGTCGTTCGCGGTGAGAACGGGGCTGCGGCTGCCACGCGAGAGCAACGAGTCGCTTGTCACGGGAGGTATCGGAGCGAGCGTGGATCGGTTCTCGCTCGACTACGCATTCGAGCCGTTCCGCAACGGTTTTGCCGTGTCCCACCGCTTGGGAATGCGCATTCGCTGACCCGCTTCGGTGTTGGCACTGCAAGACGAAGGGCCCGCACCGATCGGTGCGGGCCCTTCGTCTACACTGATACCACGGCGGCGCTGCCCGCCGGTTGAATCAATCCGGGCAGGACAGGCGCCCACGCGGAAGTGGCAACGAGCACGTCTTCGTGGTGCCATTGACCGTGATCACGACCGCTGCCGACGTGTCGCCGGTGTACGTCACGACTTCCGAGCGCTGCGTGACGACCGGCGCGCCGCCGGCGAGCGTCAGCGTGAGCTTCATCGTGCGACGGACCGTACCGGCAGTCGGGTAAGTCTTGCCCGGCACATTCGCGGGGATAACCACGCCATCCGTCTGGTCGCTCGTCTCGCGAACGGACTTGAAGCTCACGCCATCGCGGTTGACGCCCGTCGTCGTTTCGATGCCGCTCGTCGTGCCGTTCACGGTGCGCTGCGGTGAGTTGTAATCGATGCCCGTGACTGTGCGATCGCTCTTGTGCGACACCTTCACGGTGATGCTGTCCCGGCGCAACGACGTCATCTCGCCGATGGTCTCGATGCGCGAGCGCTCGAAATCCGTCGTGCTGTCTGGCCGCGCCTGCGCCGCGCCTGCTTCCGTCTTGAACGTGTACGTGCGAGTCACCACGATGCCGTTGCGGTTCATCGGCGCACAGGTCACGTCGGGTGTGTTGAATGTGCAGTTGCCGATGTCGATCCCGCTGCGGAACGGTCCGCGCTCGTGCCCGCGGCCGGCACCAGGCCCACCCGCGAATGCATCGCCTAATCCGCCGCCCATGAAGCCCAGACCCGGGCCACCGTCGCGTCCGTCGCGGCCTGGACCACGTCCGCCACGCTCCCCGGCGAACGCCAACAGTCCGTCACCCGCATAGCTGCTGGCCACTTCACTGAACGCAAGCGGAGCTGAGCTGAAGGCGCTGGCCGTCAGCGCGTCGAGCTGCGCGGAGTCTGCGGAATTCAAGTCGTTGCAGGCGGTGAGCCCCGACACAGCGGCGGCGCCGAGCAAGGCACTGGCTGCGATACGAAGGGAGCGAGTCATCGAGTTCTCCTGGTGCTGGGCCGGCAGTCACGCGACGATCGTCGTGTGACATCCGGCGTCTGCGCGATTCAACACACACCGGGTGACCGTACCCTACGCCACCCCATTCAGTCGCGCAATCGAACGGGTGTCTTTCATGACGGATCATCGGGCAGCCATGCCGCGAGTCGTTCGCGCAACTGACGAAGCGCGCGACTCATGTTCGCCTCCACCGCCTTCACCGAGACACCGAGCAGTTCGGCGATTTCGCTGTAGCGCATCCCACGTTCGCGGCTGAGCAGGAACACCTCACGCGTCCGCGGGGGCAGCGCGTCGATCGCCTCACGCGCCGCAGTTTCGAGTTCACCGGCCTGTACCGCCACATCAGCGTGTTCGGCCGGCTCCGTCAGCGCTTCGATGTGCACGACGCTTCGCTGCTGCACCTGCAAGTGTCGCAGATGGTTGAGCGCGCGGTTGCGCACCGACTGGAGCAGGTAGGCGCCGGCGCTGCTCTCGAGCGGCAGCGTTTCTCGGCGTCGCCAGAGTTCCAGAAAGACGTCCTGCGTGATCTCTTCCGCGACCCCAAGGTCACGCAGGATGCGTGCGGCCGACCGCACGGCGGGTTCGTACCATTGTCGGAAGATGACATCGAAGGCGTCGTGATCCCCATCGCGGAGCCGGGCCAACAGGTTGCGATCGGTCACGAGGAACGCAGGGGCGGAGAGGAGAGCAGAGGCGGAATCGAGGAGGGACGACAGCGATGCCCCGGTCCGCAGAGTCAGGCGCAGAGCGAAGTCGCAGAGCGAGCTCAGGATAGGATATACTACATTCCCGAACCCCGATCTCGCGTGGGGTAGGGTAGATCAATGGCTCCGTGTCCTCCCTGCATGCCCGATAGTTCACGCAACGACGACGCACCGCAGGACGACGCCGGAGCCGGCGCCGACTGGGAAGCGCTCGCCCGCTACGCGTCGGGTGAGTGCGCTCCGGCGGAAGCCGCAGTCGTGCGCGCGTGGCTGGAGACGCATCCCGCCGCCGCGTCGCTGGTCGAAACCGTGTTGCCGCGAATCATTCCGGCGATTCCTGATCCGTTGGTGAATGCGGTGGACTCGGTGAAATCCGTGGATGTCGAGCGTGCGCTCGCCACGGTTCGCGCGCGGATCGCGGCAGAATCCACCGGAGCGATTGCCGGTGCGCCTGCTCCTGCGCTCACGGTTTCCGCGGGTGGTGCTGCGGATGGTACAGTGCGCAACCGGGCATCCCGCAACTCGACGGGTGCCGCGGCGAAGGCCGCCCGGCCCTGGTACTCCGGCGCTCGCGGGCTCGCCGCCGCGGCGGCCCTGGTGATGGCGATTGGCTTCGGTGCGCGAACGGCGATGCAACCGGAATCGGTGGCTGCCTCCGCGGCGGGGTCGCGTGTCTACGAGACTGCCGTCGGGGTGCGCGATTCCGTGCTGCTCGCTGACGGCAGCCGGGTCATTCTGGCTCCCGGAAGTCGCCTGACCGTACCGGCATCCTTCGACTCCGCTCGCACGGTCGACCTGGAAGGCGCCGCCTACTTCGAAGTGCGCCATGACGAGGTGCGCCCGTTCACCGTGCGCTCCCGTGGTGCCGAGGTGCGAGACATCGGCACGGCGTTCTCGGTCACGACCGACGCAACCGGATCCGTCTCCGTGGCGGTCACCGAAGGCGTCGTTGCGATGCGCAGCATGGCCTCGCCTGCGACGCGCGGGGTCGAGCTCAAGGCAGGCGATCGTGGCGTCCTTCGCGGTCGTCCGTCGCCCAATGACCCAGCATCGTCCGGCACACCGTCGTCCGGCACACCGTCGCAGGTCCCGGCGGCCTCCGGCGACGATAGCCAAGCTACGGGTGACGTAGTGGACGTGACACGGGGAACGGTGACCGCGGACGACATGGCTTGGACGCAGGGCGATCTGTCCTATCGCGATGCGCCGGTGGCGATCGTGCTGGCCGACCTGCGGCGATGGTACGGCATCAACCTGGTCGTAACGGATTCGTTGCTGCTCCGTCAAACGCTCAAGATCTCGTTCCGCGGCGATTCGCCAGCCGGGGCGCTCCGCAAGGTTGCGCTCGCGCTCGGGGTGGAAACCATCGAGCGTGGTGACACGGTTCGGCTGCAGAGGCCGGCCACTGTTCCGGCCGATCGCCGCTAGGGTTTCGTACTCGCCTCACTCGTTCTTTCGGCACCTTCCATGGCCCCATTCGGGGATGCTCCAATTCGAACCGGCGAGTCACCGGCAGCGATGTCTGCAGCCTCGCCTGGCGCGGCCATCGCGGTGCACAGTCGCCTGCCGGGGCGTTCGCTGGTGCGTTCACTTGTGCGGTCAATGCAGAAGCCGTTAGCGCTCGCGCTCGCGTTCTCGCCGTTGACGGTCGTGCCAACGACCGCGTTGGCTGGTGCTCCGGAGTGTACCGTTCGTGTGAACGTGCAGAATCGCGCGAGCGGATGGGCTGCCCCGTTGGACCGCATCGTCACCGTGCGTGTGCTCGACGTGTCGCTGCGCGAGGCACTCGATCGTGTCGCAGGGTTGGCACGCGTCGAACTGTCGTACAGCAACGATCTGCTCCCGCCAGAGAAACGCGTCTGCCTGACGCTCGACCGCGTGCCCGTTGGTGCCGTGCTCGAAACGCTGCTTGCCGGAACGACCTTGCGCCCGGTGGTGATCGGAACGACGCAGGTCGTGCTCGCGCCGTCGCGAAGCGAAGGGCGGTACGACGCGCACAATGAGCCGATGCAGGCGCTGACGTCGGTGAACCGTCGCGCCAGTGTGCTCGACCGGGTCGTCGTGACCGGCACGCCGGACGGCGCATCGCAGCGTGGGTCGCCATTCGCCCTCGACATCGTCGACGGCGCGTCGCTTTCCCGCACCGGTGCCGGAACACTCGCCGACGCGCTCGAACTCGCCGTGCCCGGGATCTGGAGCTGGAGCGGAGGTGCCGGAACCCTCTCGGCGCGCTTCGGAAGCGTGCGCGGCTCGAGCTCGTTCGGGGTCACCACCCCAAAACTGTATCTTGATGGTGTCGAGGTCGCGAATCCGCTCCTGGTGACCGGTCTCGACCCGTCGCGCGTCGAACGCATCGAGGTGATTCGTGGGCCCCAAGGAGCCGCGTTGTACGGGGCGGAGGCCATCAGCGGCGTGATCAATGTGCTCACCCGACACGATGGTACGCCGTCCGGTGCACCCTCCGTGCAACTCTATACGAGCGCCGGCGCGTCGTCGACCGACTTCGCTTCGCGCGCAGCCTTCGTACAGGATCATGGCGTGTCCCTGCGCGGCGGATCCGGCAGGCGCACCTACGGGCTCGGACTCAACATCAATTCGCTGGGCGCGTACGTGCCGGGCGCATCGGAGCGGCGCCTGCTTGCGGACGCCGACCTCCGGCTGGTGCGCGCGACCAGCGTGATCACCTCGACCGCCCGTCTTTCGCTGCAGCGCGCCAATGCGAGCAGCGACTTGTTGATGGGAGGCGGCGCGTTGCCTCCTGCCTCGTCGGACTCCCCCCGCTTCGCTGGCGACACTGTTGTCGGGCAGGAACTTGCGCAGTACACGGTCGGCGTCACGGCGACGATGATGCCGTCGCTTCGGTGGACGAACACCTTGATTGCCGGAATCGACGGGTACAGGCTGCAGGGTTTGTCGGGCGCCGGAGTTCCGGTGCCGCTCGCGTATGTCGAGGATCCGTCCGCAGGACAGGGTGTTGCCGACCGCGGCTCGCTACGAACGCGAGCCGTCGGGCGCTTCGACCTCGGGGAGCGCGGGACAATTGCGCTCACCTTCGGCGCGGAGCACGCCCTCACGCGCGACATCGAGGCGCCACTGCGGCAGCTCGTTGCGCCGCGGGACGGAAAGGTGGCGGGGATGGCACCCGCGACGGTCGTGATGCCCTATTCCACTGGCCGGTTGGCACGGGATCAGCGCACCTCCACGCAGGCAGCACATCCGTTCATCACGACATGGACGAACAACAGCGGCGTGCTCGTGCAAGCCAACGTGGGCTGGCGTGACGCGCTGTTCCTGGTGGTTGGCGGCAGGGCGGAGCGCACGACTGGTGCAACGCCGAATGCGCAAGTGTCATATCTCCCGATGATCGGTGCCAGCGCCGTGCGCGACTTCAGCGGCACGGTCGTGAAGTTTCGCGGCGCGTACGGGACCGGGATCAGGCCTGCGCACAGCCTGGCGCGGTCCGCGACGTGGATGGGGCGTACCTCGCTCGGCAATGCGCGGGATCTCGATGCGGAACGGCAGTCGGGTGTCGAAGGTGGGTTCGACGTGCTGATGAGTCGTGGGTTCGCGTTGCACGTCACCGGTTTCGACCAGCGCGCGTCTGGGCTTATCCAGCCGGTCGCATCCACGACCACGACCGCCGGCAGCTCTTACTCGGGCTATCGGCCGACTCGCGTCGTCAACTACGTGCTGCAGAACGTCGGCGCAATCGACAATCGCGGGTGGGAGCTGCAGGCAAGCGCCACGTTGTCGCAACTGCGCGTGGCGGCCGCCTACACGCACACCGACAGCCGCGTCAGCGGTGTGGCGAGCGGCTACGGTGGTGACCTGCGTGCCGGCGACCGGATGCTCGACGTACCGCTCCACACGCTGAGCGCGACGGCATCGTGGACTGCATCACGCTGGACGGCGAGCAGTACGCTCAGCCACGCAGCCGACTGGATCAGCTACGATCGGCTCGCCATTGGCCGTGAGATGGAAGCGACCGACAAGCCCCGCGAGATCAGCGGCGCGGGACTCCGTGAGTACTGGCGGCAATACGACGACATCACCCGGCTTCGCGCCAGCCTGTCGGTGCGACTCGCCCGCGCGCTGTCGCTGGAGTTCGCGGGCGACAATCTGCTCGACGTGCAGCTTGGCGCACCGGACAACACGACCGTGACGGCCGGGCGTACACTTACGTTCGGGTTGCGCACGCAGTTCTGAACAGCGTGCCTCCGCGGTTCGCGGGGCCAGCGACTAGCAACTAGCGACTAGCGACTACCGAGCCGCCGGCATCGTGGTGAACCCGATGTCGTCGAGCATCACCGCGCCAACCCGCGCACGGTCGAATACGAGTCGGATCGTGCGTACGGTGGACGCGTCGAATGCAGCGTTGGCGCGAACGAAGGTCTCCAGTGGCAACACATACGTCTGCATGACGGGTTCCGCGAGCGTCGGGAACTGCGTCTTGTCACGCCCTCTGCGGCGGTAGATGTAGCTCTCGATGGGGCGGCGAACCGCGCCGAACGCCGAGAGCGGCAGCCGCACCGCGCGGCCGGCGCTGTCTTCGATCTCCACGCTGAAATCGGCGGGTGTGGTGTCCTTGGGCTGCGTGACCTTGGGCGTGGCTGGAGTCTTGGGCTTCGGCGCCCGCTTCGCAGCCTTCGCTGTATCGCGCTTCGTGCTATCCGCGCGTGCGGAGCTGTCACGCGGCACACGCCGCGGCCCGGGCTTCTGATCCGTGGCGCCAACGGTGATGAGCAGTGCGCTCGTGCGTCCCACCCGCCATTCCGAACGAATCGAATCGGGCACGGTGATGACGAAACGTGCGGCGGTGCGCGGCGCAGTGGTGTCCTTGCCGACCGGAGTGTTGTTCCAGCCGACCGTGGCCACGTTGCTGCGGAATGTGTTCCCTCGCGACCGGCCGGCAACATCGTTCTCCTTCCATGTCGACAGCGAATCCGCAGAGATCCGCACGCCCGGCGCACTTCCGGACGTCACGTCCACGTCTTCGTCGAACGTCGCGAGCCACCGCGAGTTGGCGTCCGCGTAGCGCGTGAGGTACATCGTCGGCGGAAGCCAGTCGCCCGCGGCGCGATGATCGCGGAAGAGCGCGCGATACTCCTCCCGTCCATGCAGCACGGTCTCCAGAAAACCGCTGATCGCGACGCGGCCGAACTGCCGCTGCTGCTCCCCCGGAATGAGCGCGTCGAGATTCAGATGACGTGCCGACGTCTTTCCGTTGTCGCGGTCGTTCCAGGTGGTGTTCCACTGCCCATGATTCGCGCGGTACATCCACATCGCACTCTTGAAGTACGGCCCGGGCTGCGTGAAACGGAAACGGTTGTATTGCGTCAGTCCGCTGAAATTGGACACGTCGCCATCATGCGAGCCGTGAATCACGAGATAGCTGTAATCAGCGACGGGCGTAGGCTGCTCGGCTGGGCGATACTGTCCGTCCACGGGCGCAATCGCGACGAGCGCCTTGATGTCGAAGTTGAAATCGAACTTCTGCGTGGCGTCGTCCGGGTAGTAGGGCAGGCGATTGAATGCGCCGGCGATAGCAACGGCCTCCCCACCGCGTGAGTGCCCCATGAGCGCGATGCGCGTCATGTCGATCTTGCGATGCAGTGGCTTGCCGCTGCTGTCGTTCAGCGCGCGAAAGGCCTCGAGGTGCTTGAGCAGCATCCAGCCGCGCGCGTCGTTCTCGGTGCTCATGCCGTTGAGGAAGTTCTCGTCGATCGACGCGAGAATGAATCCGCGCGATGCCAAGAGCTCGCCGAGCCATGCGTACCCCGGGTCGGAGAACTCCTTCATGTTGTGGTTCCCGTGCACTACGAGCACCAGGGGAAAGGGTCCGGCGCCCTCCGGGTACCACACGCGCCCATTCAACGGAAACTTCGTATTGTCGAAGCCCCAGAACTCCTTCCGGCTCTTGGCAACCGGGGGCGTCAGCCGGACGTACGGTGACGCGTCCACGGCACGCGTCCGGTACGTCAGCGAATCTCGATACTCCGCGCGATTCCGGTCACCGCCGGTGCCGTAGTACAGCTTGCGCACCGGCATCGAACCGCGCTCGCCGGGATTCGGTGCGGTAATCGTGCGGTTGGTGAGGACACGGCTCGCGTCGTTCGGCGCGAGGGTGAGTGGCTGGGCACAAGCGCCGAGCGCGAGAGCCGCAGCGAGCGCGGCGACGGGTGCTATGGAAGTGTGGGGCACGACAACAGCATACGACGAGAGGCCGGTCGAACGGAACCCTCGCGTCGGTGCCGGGTGGGACACATGGTCCGCGACCCCGTCTGCTCCCGCACCCTGACGACTCGATGCGCACGCACTCCTTGCCTGTTGTCTTTGCTCCGGTGGTGACCCTCCTTCTTGGCGCGGTGTCCGCCACTGCGCGCGCGCAGCCCTTCGAGGGGGTCATCACCGTGCGTACCGGCGCTGCTGCCCGCGCCGATCAGCCCACCGAGATCGAGTACATGGCGAAGGGCGGGAATGTCCGGCTGAATTCGGTTTCGCCGCTTGGCAACGTCGGTGTCGTGGCGGTGC
>DASQZA010000370.1:0-2272 GCA_035638935.1 Gemmatimonas sp.
GAAAAAGAACTGAAAGGGCAGATGCAACCGTGCGGCCCACGAGTCTTCACGGTGGGTGCCGTCGGGAAAGCTGAACTGCAGTAAGTCGACACCCAGCCGGTACCCGCGTTCGACCAGCAGATCTCGCATCGCGTTCGTCGCGTCGAAGTTGTCACGTGGCCACCCGCTGTCGAGGTAGACCACGATGTCGCGTCGAGGCTCTGCGGCAACCCGGGCGAAGAGATCGTCCATAATGCCAAAGGAACTCGACAGACACCCGGCCATGCCGAACAGCGTCGGATACTCCCACGCGAGATACAGCGAGGCGACACCTCCGAGAGAGGATCCCATGACGGCCGTGTGCCGCGCACCGCTCCGGGTGCGTACTTCCGCATCGACGCGCGGCTTGAGCCGCTGTGCGACAGCGCGTCCGTACGCCGCGTACCCCGGATAGGTGTAGTCGCGCATGCGATCGACGGGCGCGATGCCCACCACGATCGTCTCGTGCACCGCATTCATGCGGTCGAGCTGATCCATCGTTTCGTCGACGCGCCACTCGTTGCCGTGAAACGCCTCATCGGGGAAGAAGAGGTTCTGCCCGTCCTGCATGTACAGCACCGGGTAGCGATGCAGCGTGTTCTCATCGTAGCCGGCGGGTACGTACGTACGGACCGCCAGTGTACCGCCCTCCCACGCCACATGATCGATGCCCGAGAAGCGCCCATGCTCGTCGGCGAAGAAGTACGGCCACAACGCGGGGGACGGCTCGTACGCACTCACCACGGAGTTGGGCCCCTTGGCCCAGTGAACAGTCGAGTCTCGCTCGAGCACTGGCTTCATGGCGAGCATGGGCGTCGTGAAAGGCACGTCGAACCACGACGTGTTCGCCTCGACCCGGACCGGACGCAGCGACCGCTCCCAGTCCGTCTCGGTACGCAAGCCGATCTGCCCCTGTGCGGCGGGATAGGTGATGCGAATGCTGCGCGAGACCGGCAGCGAGGACGGAGCGGACACGAGTGTCATGCGAGGCAGATCAAGCGGATGTCAGTCGAAGCTTGACGGTACGTCGGGCCAGAGAGCTGTTCGCCCCTGCGCAGCCCGGCCGTCGAACTCGCTCGGCGAATTCTCCCAAATTGTCGCGACGTCGCCCAAGCCATTCGCCCGAAGGCACGACTGCACCAGCGAAGCCGCCCGGGCGTCCCACCGCTCGTTGAGCGCGAGCCAGTTCGCGGGTGCCTCGGGGAGGTACCAGCCGTCACCGTCGGCTAGCCCGGCAGCGCGTTCGATTACGACCTTCGCGTCGTGCAGCGCAACCAACTCGGGGTCGCGCTCGGAACCCCACAATATCACGCACTCCGTGAGCAGCTCCGAGAGGTAGCAGAGCGAGTCGAAGCCGATCGTACCATCGTCCAGCAACGACCGCAGCGCGACCAACCACGGGCCGGGCTCCGGCAACTCATCGAGATCATGGCGGATTCGCATCAGCATGCGCAAGGCGCGCGCGCTCTTCGGCTCGGCGATCAGTGCAGTGAGCCGCACCGCTGGTGCGCGCCCATCGCGTGTTACATGAGCGGCACGGGCAGGACGGAGAGATTTCGGTCGCATTCGCCAATGTAGCACGCAGCCGTTGCGCTCGTCCTGATGGGCGTGGTGGACGTCGCTACCGGTCTGACGTACCGGCGCGCAACCGCTCCAGCACGAGCCCAGCAGCCGTCCCCCGCTTGAACCCCTTCCAGTAGCTGTGCGTGGCCAGCGGCTTGCCACCCTGGTCGATCGCATACACGCCGTCCTTTCCGTTAGGTAGCACCTCGAGATACGCGAGCTTGCTGCTGTCGCCTTTCAAACGCGCATCGAAGTGCGCGGTGATGAAATGGGCGAGGATGTTGTTCATGCGACGCGTGTCCCAGATCGGGTCGGCGTAGTGTGTGAACGGAAATGACTTGAGCCTCGCGGAGTAGGCGTAGCTCTGGGCCGGCGCGGGGATCGGTGCGCCGGCATTGTGCCCCGCACCAAGAAACGTGAGCAGGTAGCGCTCGGCGTTGACCGCGCCGCGGTACAGCGCACGCGTGCCGTTCTCATAGCCGGACACGTCATCGGCGCTGCCGGCGACGAAGAGCGTGGGCGTGCGAATGCCGGCGAGCCCCCCCGAATCCCACATCCCGATCTGCATGCCCCACGGACCGATCGCGACGGCGGCCTTGATCCGAGCGTCCCCGCCGGTACGCTGATACGTGGAATTATCGGCGCTCCGTTCCAGCAGCAGTGCGTTGGGTGGCGCGGCGGACAGCATGGC
>DASQZA010000371.1:0-3919 GCA_035638935.1 Gemmatimonas sp.
CTCTGGTCTGTCTTTCGACAGTCGGTCGCACGCCTGCAGCGACAAGGTGCATCGGTGTCCTCACCCGCCGATGCAAACGCCGCATCGGGCATCGGCGATCCGAAGGGAGCAACGTTGGACACGCTGCGTGCTGCATACCGGACGAAATTGCGGGAGTTCGCGGCGCGCACCGCTCGCGCTGGAATTCCGTTGCTCGTCACGGCTTTCCCTTCCCATCTGGCCCTTCGCAACCCGGCGAGCACGGATTACGGCTGGTTCGCCTCCATGATCGCGACCGAATCATTGGCGTTTCTGGACCCGCTCCCGGTTCTCATGCACTCCGCGCTCGGAGAGCGCGGTCTGTACCTGCTGCCACACGATGCTCATGCGAGCGCGGCGGGCTATCGGCTGCTCGCACACGCCCTTGCTGCGCGCGTGCTGTCATCTCCCGTCAGGGACAGGGTATGTCGCTCGCGGTGACCCGACCGGATTGCCGGCGGACCCGTTGCTTCCACGCTCTGCTTCTCCCATACTTGACGCGATTTCCGGTGGTGCGCGCCTCCCTTCGACCGTGACACGTGGTGCACTCTCACCTGCTCCGTTCAGCGCTCCTGTCTCTCGTCGCGGCGCTGCCGTGCGTCACCGAAGCGCAGGGCCAGTCGGTCTACGAGACCTCCATCCGTGCCCTCGCCGGTCGGCGTGAGTTGACGGCGCTGGCGGACTCGCTGCAGAGGGAAATCGCGAGGCCCGGCATATCCGACGGCCGGCGGCGCGGAATGCAGAGGGATCTCGAAGAGCAGCGGCAGCGCCTCGCCATCGGCGACCTCTCGCCGGGTGACCGCATCCTTTTGCGCGTCTACTTCGATGTACCCGGACAGGATTCGTCCAGTGCGCGACGGGACACCGTGATCGTCTCCTCCGAGTCGACGATCAGGGTTGCAGGTTTGAGCCCGATTTCGATGCGCGGAGTGCTGCGCTCGGAAGTCGAGAGCCACCTTCTCGGTCAGATCAGCGCAGTCATCCGGAACGCACGCGTCTCGGCGGTTCCGCTGGTGTCGATGGGAATCCTGGGGGCAGTCACACGGCCCGGATACTTCTTCATTCCAGTCACTTCCTCGGTCACCGAGGCGATCATGACGGCTGGCGGACCGTTGCCTGACGCAAATCCGAACGGGCTCGTCTTCCAGCGCGGTGGACGCGAACGGTGGAACCGGGCGACCATGACGGCGGCGTCTCAACAACAGGTGACCCTGGCGAGTCTCGGAGCGCACAACGGAGATGTACTGCTCGTCAACAAGAACCCGACGCCGATCGATCGGGGTTTCGTCATCGGTGCGCTCGGTTTCGTCCTCCAGAGCGTCCTGATCATCTCTCAGCTCGGTAACGACTGACGACGCTTCACGGCACCACGATTCGTGCACTCCCTCGGCGACCTCGTGTCGTGGCGAACACCTCTGCCGTCCCCCGCGCAACGACGACGAACCGGCCCTCACCCAGCGAGCGAGCCAGCGACGGATCGCCGGACGACCAGACGATCACCGCCTCGGTGATCTCCCGATCCCCTGCACCGATCGGTTTCGCCGCCAGCTCGATCGTGTCGCGGATCGCGGCAGTGACGGTGTCCGGCGTCACGACGACACGTTCGACCGCGCGATCATCGGACAGAACCCGGAACGGATCGGCGATGTCGCATGCGGACATGCCCGCCGCAAGAATCCCAGCCACGAAATACGACGTTCGCATCCTGCTCATCGGCGCTCCCTCACTCGCACGGTGACACGCCGAAGTGATTCACGTCGCGCGTTGAGTGACGTGACGCGGACGGAGTCAGCCAGCCACACGGACTCCGCAGAACGCTGGCGTTGCAGGGCTCCCTCATCAGGCACAACGACAGTCGTCTCGTACTTCCGGGTCGCCGAAGACAAAAGCTTCATCGAGCCGTACAGGGTGCTCGCAAGGCCTGCCCCGTACACCGAGGCCAGCGCGATGCGCGGTCCGCTGTTCGGGGCACCCAGATTGATGACGTCCGGCACGGCTCGCGAAGCCGCGAAGGAGATGAGTCCGCCCCCGAGGGCCCAGATCATCCCGCTGCGCCGCGCGCGCTTGCGGCGCTCCATGTCACTGACGCGAATCGTCACCATCGAGCGGATGGCTGGCGGCCGCGGAGCGAGCGACAGCACCTGAGTGACCGGTTCGACGGTGACGTCGAGCATCCGCCGCCATCGCAGCGGCGCGGCGCCCGCCTCGTCGAAGACTTCGACGATCAGCGGATAAGCCCCGGCCCTGGCTGGCTCAGCGCCGAAGCTGCCGTCCCACATGCCGCGATCACCGGCAGTGCCCGACCACAGTTCGAGCGGGTCGCGACCCTGCGACACGGCGAGCAGCACGCGCGCACGCGGGGCCGCGACGCCCGTTGCAACCGGCACGTCGACGATCAGTCCGAGACTGTCGCCGGCACCGGATATCGTCACCGCCGGTTCGAACCGTATGCTGACCGGTATCCGCATCTGCGCCCGGGTCGCCTCCCACGCGCTCCGTTCGGCGTCACTCGCACCGGCGTCCTGACGCAGATCGGGGTCGAGCGAAATGCTCCTTCGCCACGCCGCGGCGGACTCAGTGGGCCGTGCCTTCAGCAGTGCGACCCCGAGATGGTACTCGAGCAGCGCCCGCTGCTCTCCGGTTTCGGCAACGCGCACCAGCGCTTGTAGTCCGGTGACGGCCTGCTCGAGATTTCCGGCACGGTACAGCGCGATCAATCGCGCCAGTTCGCTACCCGCCTGCGCAGCCGCACGCGCAATCGGCATGAAGGCGAGGACACCGATGATGATCGCCGCTCGCAAACGCATGAATCGAATCACGGCGTCCCCACTGCGAAGACTGCGCTTACGGCTGGATTCAGCCCCGGGGCGGTGGCGCGCAAGCGCACGGTCGAGGATGGCCGATCCACGCGCAGCGCGGAGAATGTGGCGATTCCCGAAATCGCCCCGACCGTCGTCGGCCCCGTGAGCTGGGTGCCCGCCGTGGCGACTGCCAGTTCGAGAGTCACCGGCGTGCTCGCCGCGGTGATCAGATTCCCGAAGCCATCCAGAACGGCGACCCGCACTGCAGGCGTCACAGGAAACCCGACCGTCGACGCCGTAGGCTCCGTCAGGAATGCCAGCTCCGACGGCGCCGCTGGCGCGGTCGTGAAGACGCGCGTGACCGGTGAACGCACGCCGACGCCTCCGACGAGCGTCGCCGTCAGCGTGTAGCCCGTGCCGGCGCGTGGTAGACGAATGTCGGTGAAGCTGAGCTCTCCTGCCGTCAGGTCGCCGGTGACCGTCCCGTCGATGCTCGCGCCGGACGGCCCCGTGGAAATGGAGATGGCCACGGGGCCACTCGCCGACGTGACGCGGTTTCCACCGATGTCGCGCAGCTGGACGCGAATGGCTGGCAGTAGCTGACCAGCGACCGCAGCGTCCGGTTGTGAGAGGAAGACCAGCTGCGTCGGCTCGCCTGGCACCACGCGGATCGGTGCACTCTCCGCGCCGGTCAGTCCGGTCGTGCGCGCAATGAGCCGCGTGTCGGTCGACACCCGGGACAGCGACACGCCCGAGAACGTCGCGACCCCCCCGGTGGCGGCGAGGGACGTGGGGCCTCGCAACGTGTCGACGACCGTCGCGGACTGCGAGACGAGCGACACGACAGCGGTCGACGTCGCGTCGACCGAGCCGTCCTGCCGAAGAATCACCACCT
The DNA here is from genome assembly GCA_035638935.1 of Gemmatimonas sp. Taxonomy (GTDB): domain Bacteria; phylum Gemmatimonadota; class Gemmatimonadetes; order Gemmatimonadales; family Gemmatimonadaceae; genus Gemmatimonas. The sequence continues at coordinate 3,715 of DASQZA010000371.1, forward strand.
GCAACGGAGGATCGAAGGGGACACCGGCGGTCACCTGCGCGGGTCCAGCGCGGAACTCGAGCCGATCGGCAGGAGCCGGAGGAGCCTCGACGTCCGCGCTCGAACAGCCGGACACCGCAATCAGCGCCGCCGCTGCGAGCGCAGTCGACGAGAACCTGCGCATCCTGAGAAGAGAAACGAGTTGCAGCGTACCAACTCCTGTGAA
>DASQZA010000372.1:0-5996 GCA_035638935.1 Gemmatimonas sp.
CCGGAGCGTTGGTCGCACAGCTGCTTCGCAAGGCACCGGTCGTCGCCCAGCGCGTGCGCAACCTCACCGTCGCCTTGCCGGACTCGATGCGGGTGGCGTTCAATGGGAGCAGCGAAGTGCCGGGGGGCCAGGGTTCGGTCACCATCAGTACGGATGGTCGCCGGATCGCGTGGGTCGGTGTGGCGGGGCGCGATGCCGCTGGTGTGCGGCTGTACGTCCGTGACATGGATTCGTACTCGATCGCCGCCGTACCGGGGAGCGAAGGCGCGTTCGCTCCAGTGCTGTCAGCTGACGGTGCACGGCTCGTGTACTTCAGTGACGCGGAACTTCGAGAAGTGAATCTCGCCAAGTTTGAGACGCGTGTGCTCGCACGCGGCCTCGTCGAGGTCTCCGGAGCCTCCTATCTCGAAGACGGCAGCATCATCATGGCCGCCTCGGGGCGGCTCTCGCTCATCGCACCGACTGGAGCCACGAAGCGCCTCGCGCCATCCAGTGCCACGGATACGGTCACTCGCGGGTTCGTCAATTTTCCGCGCCCCGTGGCTGGCGAACCGTACGTCGTCGGCCTGGTTCGCGGAGGCCCGCTGGTCGTGGCATCGGTGGCCGATGGAACGAACCGAACGATCCGTTCGCCCGGGAGCGATTCCGCAGCGCTCATCATCGGCGCGGCCCCGAAAGTCGCAGGGGGACGCCTGTACTGGCTGGTGCGCGATGTCGTGCTCGCGGCGCAATTCGATGCCAACGCGGCGCGCATCACGTCCGAGCCGGTGGCCGTGGCCACTGGCGTTCGCGGCGACATCCTGGGCGCTGCCGATTTCGATGTGGCAGCGGATGGCACGGTCGTATTCGTGCCTGGCGGCGATCCCGCGATCGGTCATCTCGCGTTCCTCGATCGCCGGGGTGGCGTCGACACGCTCCCGGTGCCACCAGCGGACTACGCCGGGTTCGACCTCTCGCCCGATGGGCAGTCGTTGCTCACCAAGTCCGTTTCCGCCGCGGGCATCACGGAGATTCGCGTCATCGACGTCGCGAAAGGAGGCGCGGGGTCGCGCATGAACGTGGGTGCCGGGGACGTCAGTCAACCCGGCTGGCTTGCGGATGGTCGTTCGATGCTGGTGTCGGTCGCGCCACAGGGGGCAGGCTCCGCGCGGATTCTTCGTCTTGCGACCGACGGGCGCGCGGTGCCGGAGCTGGTCATGGCCGGTGGCCTCGACCGATACGCCGTCGCGCGCGAGGGGCGCGTGGTGATCGCCCAGGTGACAGCCACGCGTTCCGCGAACCGCTACCTCTCGAGCGGCGACGACACGAAACTCTTTGCGAGCGTGGGCGGCGGAACATTCACCGAGCTGCCGTCGCTTCGGGGCGCGGTGTCACCTTCGATGACCCCTGATGGCCGCTGGCTGACATACGAGAAGTACAGCGACACCGAGACAGAGATCTTCCTCGAACGCTTCCCGCTCGATGGGCATCCCGTGCGCGTGCCAGGCGTAGGGTACGAAGCGTACTTCTCGCCGACGGGTGACAAGCTGTTCTATCGCACGGGCTCGGGGATCGTGCAGGTGCCGCTGACATTCACGCGTGACGGCGTGACCTTCGGCGAGCCGACGAAATGGGTCACCTTCCAGTTCGCCGATTTCCTCGGGCGCGCGTACAAGATCAGCAATGACGAACGCGTGCTCGTGAAGCTGTTGCCGAGTACCTCGCCGCAAGGTGAGATCCGGGTGATCTCGGGCACGAGGTGACGCGATCGGGAGTTCGACCGGTCGTTGGTCGTTCACACGGATCGTGGCTCCCGATACGTCGTGATGAGGTATTCGGAGCGGGTACTCGGGACAGGCGAAGTTCGAGGAGCAGTGTGTACGCGCCCGAGCGGCTCGGACCGAGCCCCTGGCAACCAACTGACCGAGGCTCCTGAGAACCGTGGGCGGTTCTGCAGGGACGACGGGCGCTTCTCACGTGGGCTACGCGCGGCGGCGTGGACCTGGCCTGAGCGCTCTGATGAGCAGCAGGAGTACCACCGCACCAACGAACGCGACGGTGATGGTGGCGATGATGCCACTGAATGGCAGCGAGACGCCAAGCGCGGCAAAGAGCCAGCCGCCGATCACGGCACCGACGATACCGACGACGATGTCACCGATCAGCCCGTACCCAATGCCGCCAACCACCGCACTGGCCAACAACCCAGCAACGAGTCCAACGACAATCCATGTGACAATGTCCATGCGAGCCTCCGTAGCCCTGAGTCAAAAGTTGATGCCGCAGTCCCCGCCATCGAGTCGCCGCGCGGTCATTTCTGCACCACGGCCTTCCTGCCGCTCCAATATCGTGCACGGACACGCATCGCCGCACCACGTCGAGTATACTCGTGCGGCGCGGCGATCTCCGTGTCGTGCTAGCGCTGCGGTGCCATCAGGTACGGATCGGCGATCAGCAGGCGGAACTGTCCGCGACGGTTGGCGGCATTCGCCACCTCGCCCGGTCCGGCGATGACGAGGTTCTCCTCACCGCGCGTCGTGATCTCGATCCGGTCCTGCGAGATGCCCTGCGACACGAGGTAGGCGCGGGCGGCCGTCGCGCGCCGGAATCCGAGTGCCATGTTGTAGGCATCGGTACCGGGCGAGCTGGCGTAGCCGGTGATGACGATCTTCACTTCCGGATTCGCATTGAAGATGGCCACCTTGTCGTTCAGGATCGCGCGGGAGACATCGTCCAGCGTCGAGGCGTCGCGTTCGAAGTGGATCATCTCCAGCATCGTGGCCAGTGCCGCGACGTTCGAGGCGGTCATGGCCGTCGCGCGATTCTTCGCGAGCGAGTCGCGCAGTGCGGCATATGACGCCGCTTCGGCGCGCAGGCGACGCGTCTCGGCGGCACTGACGGAGTCCGCGTGCATCGGAGCCGCGACAACGGCGGCGCGCTTGTTCGGGTGCAGCGACAGGCTGACACCGCCCTTCAGGCTGCCGTGCTGCGCGCCATCGTTGAAGTACCGCGTGTAGTCCACGCGCAGCGCGACATTTTCCGACATGGCGAGCTTGCCGCCGACGAGACCGTGGAAGCCGTACGCCTGATCGGTGAAGTCGTTCCTGACGTTTGCGTCGACGTGACTGACGCCACCGCCAAGCAGCACTCCGAACCGTCCGACCTTGACCGGCATTGCGACGACACGACCGTCGAGGAAGCGGAACGAGCGATCGGCAAGGCCGCTCGGACGACCTGCCGTACCGCCGTTCCCCTCGAATTCCACCGACCAGCGCGGATGGAACCAGGCACCGAAGCGGCCTCCGAAGCCGATCGCGTTGTCCATGTTGAGCGCGTCGTCGAACGTGTTCGACGATACGAATCCGCCCATCTCGAGGGTGCCGCGCTGCTGCGCTGCGGCGGGGAGGGCGGCGATCAGCATCGCGGCCCCGAACGTGATTCTGCGTGCGAGCATCCTGTGATTCTCCTGGTGCGCTGGCCGGTTACGGCAGCGTGATGGTGTTGTTCGACGTGAGGGAGACGGCACCGTTGCGGGCCAGTGCGCGGCCGAGCAGGGTGGCGGAGTCGATGAGGGAGATGCTGCTGAGGGCGAGGATGTTGCCCTGCCACTGCGACGCGCTGCCGATCGTCGCCGAGCTGCCGACCTGCCAGTACACATTCTTGGCCTGTGCCTGGTTGATCAGCACGATGTTGCCGGCGGTCGTCAGCGACGATCCGGCCTGGAAGACGAACACGGCGTTCGGATCACCACCGCCATCGAGGGTCAGGGTGCCCGTCACGCTGATGCCACTCGCGGTGCAGTAGACGCCGGCCGCCTTCGTGGTGCCACCGAGGTTCGCCACGATCGCGTTGGCCGGTGGGCAGGGCAGGCCGGCGAGCGTGTTGTATGCCGTCGTGAGGTCGTTCTGCGCCGTCTGGGCGATCGCGTTGCCCAAGTTCGACACACCCGAGAACGTGCACGGACCGAAGCCGGTGAGCGTGCTGCCCGGGGCGACACCGATGTCGGCGCCGATGAAGCCGCCGCTGACACACGACACCGCAGTTCCGGCGAGGATGCCGTGCGACGCAGCGGCACCGAGCGGCAGGAACGCCGGCGTGACGCTGCTGACGACGACGGTCGCCTGGCCCGACATGCTGCCGCTGGTGGCGCGCACCGTGTTGCTGAACGTTCCGACCGTGCTGCCGGCCGTGAAGAGGCCCGCGCCATCGATCGTGCCGCCACCATTGACGACTGTCCACGCCGGGGTGATCGGGACGACGTTGTTGCCGGCGTCACGGGCGACGGCCGTGAACTGCTGCGTACCCGCTGGCGCGAGCGTGCGCGGATTCGGCGTGACCGTGATGCTGGCGACCGGTCCGGCGACGATCGTGGCGGTGGCGAAGGCGGAGCTGTTGCCCGACGTCGCGGTGACGCGGAACGCGCCAAGGGTGGTGCCGGCGGTCAGGAGGCCGGTGCTGCTGATCGTGCCGCCACCCGTGGCAACGGACCACGTCGGGGTGATCGGGACGACGTTACTGTCGGCATCGCGACCGACGGCCACGAACTGCTGCGTGCCATTGATGCCGAGGGTGACGTTCGGCGTCACGGTGATGCTGGCCAGGGCACCTGGCTCGACGGGGGTGTGCACGTCGCATGCGCTGAGCATGGCCAGTGCGAACACCGCCGTGATCATCCGTCTCGGGATGCTGATCGAACTCTCCAAAAGAAACTCCCTCGTTGCGATTCATTCTGTGGATGTCTGCGTCCACAGAGATGGTCGGCACCCGAGAGTCGTAACAAGATTCTTTCGGAGGATGATTCTGGTGTGATAGCCCAATCGGCCGGGAGCAGTACCTCTTCTCACCCGAAAGGATTACTCCCTGCGGCAGAGGGCTCGCTAGCGATCGTTCTCGCGGACATAGGCCGCGATCTGAAGCCGCGTGCGGAGTGTCAGCTTCTCCATCACGTTCCGCACGTGGCTCTTCACCGTATGCGTCGCAATGTGCAGCCGCGCTCCGATCTCCTTGTTGCTCAACCCTTCGGCGATGAGCAGGATCACCTGTCGCTCGCGTGGCGTCATCTTGACATCACCGACGCTCGGCGGAAGCCCTCGTGCCACCGCATCACGTGCGATCTGCGTGAAGAGCGTGCCGATCAACTGTGGGGGGAGCACGTCGACGCCGTCGGCGACGGAGCGAATGGTGCGTTCCAGGTCGTCGATCGTGGCATCCTTGAGCAGGAAGCCCGACACGCCGGCATGCACGAACTCCACGACCTCCTCGTGCGCCGGCAGCAGGTCCATGATCACGATGCGTGCTTGAGGAAACTCGCGCTTCACGCGCCGGGCGACCCGAAGGCTGTCGCCAGCGCGCAGCCCGAGGTCGAGGAGGACGATGCGAGGTTCGCGCTTTTCCCTGAAGAGCACGGTGTCAGCGCTGGCGCCACCCCCGATGACCCGGATACCCGCGAGCTTGTTGAGCAGGATCGTGAGCCCTTCGCGGAGGAGGCGATTGTCCTCGATCACGGCGACGGTGATCACCGGCGCGTCCGCCGCGTTGGTTGAGGGGCCGGGCGCACCGCCGGTACCGTCAGAACGATGATTCACGATGCTGATCCATAATGAATTGCGCTGTACAGCGGTGCGCGAATATAGCTGTCTCCTGCGCAGCCGTGGCGGCTCGCAGGGCCCTGGCGTCAGCACCCGTGCGCTCGACCCGGACGTGTTTCGCCGCGAGTACCTGGTGAAGGCTCCAGGTCTCGCCGATTCGATGGAGGCGCAGGATTCGGGCATGCATGCGACCGACTCGGTCGACTACGGTGTCGTCGTTCCCGGCGAGATCACCCACGAGCTCGACGACGGTGCGACGGTGCACCTGAAGCAGGGCGACTGCGTCGTGCAGAATGGCACACGCCATGTGTCGAGAAACAGCAGTACGACACCCTGCGTGATGGCGTTCGTCCGCGTGGACGATTTTCTCGCGGTCGTGGATGCCGATCGCCAGTCGGCGACCTGCGGACAGGTAGTCAGCACCGTGCC
>DASQZA010000373.1:0-2805 GCA_035638935.1 Gemmatimonas sp.
CCAGCCAGTCGTCGTGGTGCAATCAATTTCGCCGATATTTTGGCCAGCCGGCACGGGGGCGTTGGGCATCAGCCTCGCCGGGCCCGCATCAGCAGCGGCGGGCAGGCATCAGCCGCGCCGGGCCGGCATCAGGCGCGGCGAGCCGCATCGGACGACACCGACCGGCGAGAACGCCCACGCGTCTGCGGACGGCCGGCGCGGCATGTGACCTGCGCGCGGTACCCCGCGAGTTGCGGCGACCGCGCGCAGCTCACAGGCCGCGGACGCGCGCTGTCGCTGCGCCGTCGAAGCCCGGCCGCCCTCAGATTTGTGGGTGGGTGGGAGCTCGGAGGTCTTGGTTGGGAGGAAGAGCGGAGAGGCGACCCACCGCGTTTACACGGACGGCACGATCGACTTGGAACTCCGTCGCCAGTTCATCACGACGACGCCGGTCGGTGAGCTGGTCGGCCTCTATACGTGCGCACCAGCAACGCGAATCCGAGGCGCGACCTCGTTCGATCCCGACCACCACACGCTGGTCGTTGCGGAACGTGTCAACGAGTTTGAGACACAAGCCGGCGTCGTTTAGTGAGCTGTGCCCTGGGCGGGCTCGATCACAACAGTGTTGGCGGTGGGCTGGTTGATCCAGACTTCGGTGGGTAGCTCCTGGTGGGTGGGGGTTCCGTGAGGGAAGCGCTCGGGGTGGGCGTGGAACGCAGCATCGAGCACGCGCTGACGAGCGGCGATAATGGTCGAGGCGGTGCCGGCGTGGACGTCGGCTGGCGTGAGCAGCGCGATGCCGGAGTGGAAGTGCTCGTCGTTGTACCAGGCGAGGAGCTTCGCGAAGAACGTGCGTGCGTCTTCGAGGGAGCCGAAGCGGTCGGGCATCTCGGGGCGGTACTTCAGCGTCTTGAACGCGGTCTCGGCGAAGGCGTTGTCGTTGGAGACGCGCGGACGGCTGTGGCTCGTAGTGATGCCGAGGTCGGCATACAGAAGCGCCGTGGACTTCGCGGTCATCGGCGAGCCGCGGTCGGCATGCATGGTGAGCTGGCCAGGCGTGATGCCATGGCGTGTGCAAGACTCCACGACGACCTCACGCCAGAGCTCGGCCGACTCGGTCATGGCGATGGTCCAGCCGACCACCGCGCGGCTGAAGATGTCGAGCACGACGTAGAGGCAGTAGTACACGCCGCGCTCGGGTCCAGGGACCTTCGTGATGTCCCAGACCCAGACCTGATTGGGCGCGCGCGCGACGAGCTGAGGCTTTACGTGCGGCGGGTGACGACGCTGGTTGCGCCGCTCGTGAACGAGTCCAGCCGCGGCCAGGATTCGGTACATCGTGCGGATCGAGCAGAGGAACGTTTCCTCGTCGAGAAGCGTCGCGTAGACCTGGGCAGGAGCCTTGTCCGCGAACCGGACACTGTTCAGCGTGGACAGCACGTCTGCGCGCTCGGCCTCCGGCAAGGCACGTGCGGGACAGGGGCGAGGCTTCGGCGGAACGGTCGGCTTCTTCGCGCGATAGAACGTTGCCCGACTGACGCCGAGCGCGGTGCACGCTGCCACGATGCCGACCAGTGGCACCAGGATGGCCATCGCCGCGCTCAGCGGCGCCTCCGCGAGATGAGCCCTGCCACGGGACGAGCAAAGTCCTCCTCGGTCGGAACCGGAAGCGTCTCGCCAAACAAGGACGCGAGTTTCCTAAGAAACTCCAACGGTGGCGTTCTCCTTAACCATCGTGAATCCCATCTGTTTTGCTCGTCGGTGAAGTTGGTGGACGACGCGCTGCTTGTACTTCTCCTCGTAATGGTCTTGTCCTGGATCGACGTAAGCCATGCCGAAGCGGAGCGTGTTGTAGAACAGCACGGCCAGCTTCCGCGCAGTCGCGGTCACGGCCTTAGCCTTGCCGGTGCGTGCTGCGAGTCGGCGATAGAACGCGCCGAGGGCGGTGTGCGTCTTGCCGATGTTTACGGCCGCCATACGAAGCACGACGGCGGCTCGGTTCGCGGACTTGGGTGTCCGCGAGCTGAGCACCCTGCCGCCGGAGATCTTGTTGCCGGGTGCGAGCGAGAGCCAAGAGGTGAAGTGTTTGGCGGTCGGCCATTTCCTCATGTCGTCCCCGCATTCTCCAACCAGCCGCAGCACGGTGAACGCGCCGAATCCGTGGATCTGACTCAGGTCCGCACCAAGCAGGGTGTAGAGCGCGGACCGGAGCTCGAACTTAGGCTCGTTCGGATTGCTCGCGTGACGGACCTTGGGCATGGGCGTAGCGGGGACCTCCCGGTCGGTATTCAGCTCGCCGAGCGCAACCTCGATCTCGACATCGCATTCGTCTACCTTTGTGCGGTGGAAGTCGTAGAGCTCGAGCGACTGGCGGAGCGCAAACACATGTTCGGTCCGGTAGTTGCCGTCGAGTGCCTTGGCGACAGTCTCGATCGATGCTTTGCATCGACGGTCGCGATGCTGGGCGAGACGCTTGGGATCTCGGGTTCCCTCGAGAATTGACCGGATGATCTTCATTCCCGTCACGCCCGTGATGTCGCTGACCACGTGATGCAGCTGCACGTTCATCTGCATCAACGCCTTCTGCATGTGCTGGATGTGAGATGCGGCATACTCGACGACGCGCTCGCGGTGGCGGAGCAACGCCCTCAGCCGCGCCACCCCATCGCGCGGACGGAAGCTGCCGCGGAGAAGCCCGTGCTCGTGAAGTTGCTGTAGCCATTGCGCGTCGTTCACGTCCGTCTTGCGACCTGGTACGTTCTTCGCGTTCCGTGCGTTCACAAGCAGCACCTCGAAGCCACGAGCCTCAAGGATCTCGAACACCGG
>DASQZA010000374.1:0-2450 GCA_035638935.1 Gemmatimonas sp.
ACGACGATCGAGCGCATTGCGCGCGCTGACGAAATCGCTTCCGAAACGGGGGGCATCGTCGTACCACCATACGACGACCCGCTCATCATTGCGGGGCAGGGCACGCTCGGACTCGAGATCGCGGACGATCTTCCGGGAATCCGTACACTCGTCGTCGCCGTGGGTGGTGGTGGACTGTCGTCGGGCGTGGCGACGGCCATCAAGGAACGGTGTCCGGATGTCCGCGTGATCGGTGTCGAACCTGCGGGTGCGCGCAAGCTTTCTGCCGCGCGGGCAGCGGGTGGCCCGGTCACGCTGCCGGCGTCATCCGGTCTGCCGGATGGGTTGCTCGGTGTCCGCATCGGCACCCGAAACTTTGCGCAGCTGGAGCGCTACTGCGACGATGTCGTGCAGGTCGACGACGCGTCGATCCGTTGCGCCATGCGCTTTCTCCTCGATCGCATGAAGCTCGTGGCGGAGCCCAGTGGCGCGATCACGCTCGCCGCCATCATGGAAGGCATCGTGAAGCCAGTCGGGCCGACGGCAGTGGTACTGAGTGGCGGCAACATCGAGTGGGCGGGCCTGCTCGATCTCATCGCCGACGTCCCGGTGCAATAGTCATGGTTGCATCGCGCATTCTCGTTGCCGACGACGATCCGTCCGTCCTCGAATCCGTCACCTGGCTCCTCAAGGAGAACGGGTACGAAGTCGTGCCGGCAGATGGCGGGGTCGCCTGTCTCGAGCAACTGGAAAAGCGCACGCCTGACCTGCTCCTGCTCGACATCCTCATGCCCGATGCCGATGGATGCCAGTTGCTGGAGCGCATCAAGAGTGAGGAGCGGTGGCGCGATCTTCCTGTCCTGATGCTCTCGGCACAGCCGCCCGAGGATGCGTCCGTGCGGTCCCTGGGGCTGGGCGCGAGTGATTTCATCCGCAAGCCGTACCGGCCGAAGGAGCTGCTCGCTCGCGTGCAGGCGCAACTTCGCGTCGGTGCAGTGCTGCGTTCGACGCGGCAAGCGCTCGTCCGCACGGAGGAAGCGCTGACACGCGCGCAGCAGGATGCGGACAGCCGCCGAAAGCTCGTCGACATCCTGCACGAAGTGACCGGCGACCTGTCCGTATCGGAGCTGTTTCACCTGCTCGTGCGTCGCGCTGCGCGCGCGCTCAATGTGTCGCACTGCTCGATCGTACTCGCGCGACCCGGCGAGACGTCCGCGGTGGTCGTCGCGGCGTACGAGAATCCGAATCTGCAGCAGCTCACGATCGAGCTCGGTCGGTATCCGGAGCTCAAGGCGGCGTTCGCCAACGGGCAGCCGCTGCTCGTCGAGGACATCGACACGCATCCGCTGTACGAGGGTGTGCGCGAAGTGTGGGGCATCGAAGGAATCGAAGTTCCGATCCGCTCCGTCATCGCGCTGCCGTTTTCAGTCGAGCGTGGGCAGTACGGCGTGTTTCTCGTGCGTCGCACGCGCGATCAGGACCGGTTCGGGCCGGATGATCTCGAGTTTGCGCAAGCCGTGATCACGGCTGCAGTTGCGGTGATCCAGCGGGCGCAGATGGTCGAGAGCACGATGGCCGACAACGCGAGACTCGAACAGCTCGCGCAGACGGATCCGCTCACGCAGCTCCTCAATCGACGTGCGCTGACCGAGCGAATCGGTGCCGAGATGGATCGTGCACTACGCTACGACAGCACGCTGGCGCTGCTGATGATCGACCTCGATCACTTCAAGAAAGTGAACGACAACTACGGCCACCTCGTCGGCGACGATGTGCTGCGCGACGTGGGTCAACTGCTCCTGGAGACGATCCGGGGCAGCGACATCGTGGCGCGCTACGGTGGTGAGGAGTTCCTGATGCTGCTCCCCGAAACGGACGATGTCGGGGCCGAGGCATTTGCGGAACGCATCCGGGCTGCGGTCCACGCGCGTCCCTTCAACGGCGGGGCAGGCCGCACGACGCTCACGTTGACGGCGAGTATCGGTGTCGCGGTCTATCCCGCAGCGCGCATCGAGACCGTGGAAGATCTGCTGGCCCGTGCCGATGCCGCGCTGTATCGCGCCAAGGCTGACGGTCGGAACCGGGTGCGGATGTAGCCGCTATCGGCCGAGGCGCTGCAGCTCGACCTTCAGGCAGCGATCCTGAACAACAGTGATTCCGGCCCTCGCGAACTTTTCGGCTGCGTCGTCGTTGCGAATGCCGAGCTGCATCCACACCACCTTGGGCTTCGCTGCCAGAATCTCGTCGACGTGTTTTGCAACGTCGCTCGATCGGCGAAACAGCAGCACCATGTCGGCCGGCGGATCGATAGTCGCCAGGGAACGGTGCACCCGCTCGCCAAGGATCTCAGTGACTTCGGGGTGATAGACCGGAACGGGGATGATACTGAATCCCGATTGCTGCGTGATCTCCGGGACATAGTAGGCGGGACCACCCGCGCCTTCGGTCTTGATGCCGATTACCGCGATGCG
>DASQZA010000375.1:0-5015 GCA_035638935.1 Gemmatimonas sp.
GGACGACGGCGTGGCGCCGCACCGAATCGCCGTGATCGCGCGGCAGGCTCGCCCGCTCGTGGACACGCTGTCGGATGCGCTGACGACAGTTGGGGTGCCGGTCACTGCACGTCGCCGAGTCGCGCTGGCGCACACGGGACCTGCTCGCGCGCTGCGCGCACTTCTGTCCGTGCCGATCGAGGGCTGGTCGCGGCATGCCGTGGTGGAGTTGGCGGACAATCCGCTGCTCGCGCTCGGTCTCGATGCCGCAGTTCTCGACTTCGTCGGCATGGAGTCACCGCTCGCCTCGTGTGACCAGTGGACCGCCGCGCTCGAGCGCCTGCGCGATCGTGCCGTGGCGCGCGAGGGCGCGAACAACGACGAACGCGATCACGAACGGCGGCGAGCGTTACCCGCGTCCGCTCGCATCATCGCCACGCTTGATGCGTGGCACGCTCTTGCTGCGGGTGTGCGCTGGCTCGATGGCGAGCACAACCCCGCGGAGTGGCTCGCGTGGACACATGGCGTACTGACCGGCCAAGCGTGGGGAATCGCTTCTCGTCTGACAGACGCGCCCGCGGGTGACGGATACGTGCAGCGTACCGAGTGCAAGGCGCGCGATCGCATCGAGACGCTCGTGCAGGAGTGGATGCGCGCGCTGGAAACGTTCGGAGTGCCTGCGGATGCCCCGGTGAACGCCGAGCGTTTCCTCGTGCAGCTGGGAACCGCGCTGAATGAAGATCTCATCCTGCAGCCCGAGACCGGGTTCGGTGTCGTGGTAGCCGAAGCGCTCGCCGCAGGGTGGCGGTCGTTCGAGCACGTGTTCGTCGTGGGGCTCACGAGTGGCGAGTTCCCGCGTCGCATGCCGGTGAGCGCGCTGCTCTCCGACAGTGACCGCGACGCAATGATTGCCGCAGGCCTGCCGCTCGACCCAAGGTCAGCGTGGAAGTCACGTGAGCGCGAGCTGTTCCGCGTGCTCTGTGCAGCACCGACGGAAAGTCTCGTGCTGTCGTGGCCTACGATAGACGCCGACGGGCGCGAAGTCGTGCGCTCGTCATTCGTGGAATCCCGGATCGAGGCCGCCGCACTGGCCGCAGGGCCACTGGTTGATGAGAAGCCCGACGCCACGCTCCAGCGTGTCGGTGCAATGGTGTGCGTGGCACCCCACGAGACCATCACGCGAGGCTTCCCCATCGTGTCCCGCGCGCACACCGCACTATCGATCGAGCATGCGCGGCGCGTGGCCGCCATCGAACGCGAACGCTCACGCACGCTGTCACCGTGGAACGGGGCGATCGAAGAACCCGTGCTGCTGGCCGAGCTCGAGCGGCGCTACGGGCCGACGTACCAGTGGAGCGCCACGAGCATCGAGGAGCTGGCCAAGTGCCCCTACAGCTGGATGGCGAAACGGCTGCTGCGACTCGAGGAGCGGAGTGAAGCGGACGACGCGATCGAACCGACGGTGACGGGCCGGATCCTGCACTCGGCGCTCGAGCGCTTCTTCGATACAGAAGGAAAACGCCGTGGCGGCGAACCGGTGTATCTCACTCCCCCCGACCGCGCCACGGTGACCGCAACCGCCGCCGCGTCGCTCGACGCCGCGTGGAACGACGAGGAGTCGGCGTCGTGGCTCGGTGTGCCCGCGATGCGCACGTTCGTGAAGCGCGGGCTGCTGCAGCAGTTGAACCAGTACCTGCACTTCGAGATGTCGTACAACGACAAGCGTGACGACAACCGCACGAACTCCTCGAAGAGCGTGCACAGCGGCGCCATCCTCGGCGAGCTGCGTTTCGACAGTATCACCATCACCTGCGACAACAGCTCGTTCCTGCTTCGCGGGTCGATCGATCGCGTCGACCGAAGCTGCGACACGCGCATCACGGATGGCCGCACGTACCTGGCCGTTATCGACTACAAGAGCAGCAAGTACTCGACGCCGGCGGCAGGGCACGCCAAGGGTTGGGACGACGGCGTGGTGCTGCAGGTCCCGCTTTACGCGCAGGTCGTTTCGCAGTTGCAGCGCGAGGGGCGCGTTCCGGCGGGTGAACTCGCGCGGCTCGAGTATCGCACGCTGCGGTCGCCCGCGATCACGCACCCGCTGCAGTTCAAGATCGTGAAGGGCGAGGGAAAGCCCGGGAAAAAGACGTTCACGGTGCTCGACGACGAGCGCGCGCAGGAGAAATTCGCGAGCGCGCTGCAGGCGGCCGGAGATCGCGTCGAGCAGGCGCGGCGCGGTGAGTTCCCGGCGGGGCCGGCGCCCAGCTGCGGATGCTCACCGTATTGCCCAGCGCGCGACGTGTGTCGCATTCCGGGTGGGCCCGCGAGCGCGAACCACGGGGGGGACACCGAATGAACACGACCATGAGCGGCACACAACGTCCGACAGCCGCACAGTTGCGTGTGATCCTGGCTGACGATCGCCATCTGCTGGTCGGCGCCGGCGCCGGTTCAGGAAAGACGAGCACCGTCGTGCAGAAGCTGTGCTATCACATGGGGGCGACCGTCGTCGGCGAGAATGGCGTCGAGTACCGGCATGGTTCACCGGTTGGGCTGCACGAGATTGCGGCGATCACCTACACGAACCAGGCGGCCGCAGACCTCAAGCGAAAGTTGCGCGCGGGGCTCGTCGCTGCCGGGATGCGTGAACAGGCAAGTGACGTCGATGCCGCACGTATCGGCACCATTCACGGATTCTGCGGTGACATCCTGCGCGACTTCTCGTTGCGCGCCGGGCTACCGCCGACGGTGCGGATTCTCGATGACGGCGAGTCGAGCACGGTTTCGGCCGATGCAGCTCGCGCGGTGCTGCACGAAGCGGCCGAGGCGGGGATACCGGGCCTCGAAGAGCTGATGCTCGGGCGAAAGACAGGGGATGTGCTCGCCTGCATCACACGTCTCGCATCCGACAGCACGCAGCTTGGCGTCTGGCAGGCCAAACGCGCATCGCTGCGCGATCACGAATGCACGTTGCTCGACCTCGCCCGCTCCGCGCTGGCGGTTCGCGAGCAGCAGCTCGCGCGGCTCGGTGCACTCGACTTCGACCGCATGATCGTCGCGACGCGCGACTTGCTCCGGGACAACGAGGCCGTGCGGCATGCGGTGCAGCGGACCATCTCCCTGCTGGTGGTCGACGAGTTTCAGGACGTGGATCCCGCGCAGCGTGACATCGCGATGAGCCTGGGTGGCGTGGGAAATGGAGACCAGCGGCCATGCCGGTTGATGCTGGTGGGCGATCCCAAGCAGAGCATCTATCGCTTTCGGCGTGCAGACGTCTCCCTCTGGAACGGTGTGCAGCATCGATTCGCCGAAGCGGGTGCCGGTGCACATTTGCAGCTCACCGACAACTTCCGCAGCAAGCAGGGTATCCTCGCGCTGGTGGATGATCTGATCGGCCCACACTTCGACCGGCCGGTACACCCGGATGGAGTGCGGCGGAGCTTCGAGGTAGGCTACGCGCCGCTCGATGCGCGCTGGAAGGACGCGGCGGGAGACGAGTGCGTGGAGCTCCTGCTGGTGCCGCCCGCCGAGGATGGCAAGATCCGCAAATTGCCCGACGTACGCGCGCTGGAGGCGGCGGCGGTCGCGGCGCGTGTGGCGAACCTGGTCGCCGATGGAAAGGCGGCGTACGGTGAAGTCGCACTCCTGCTCGGCAGCTGGAGCGCGGTCGACATCTACGAGAGTGCGCTGCGAAAGGCCGGGATTCCGACGTACGCACTGCGCGCCGAGGGATTCCAGGAAACGCGCGAGATACTCGACTGCACGCTCGCCCTGCGTGCGATCCGCGACCCACGCGATGACGTGGCGGTGGCAGGGTTCCTGAAGGGGCCGTTCGTCGGTGTGCGCGATGACACGTTGCTTGCACTCGCCGAGGCGCGGCATGCTGGTGGGATGGCGGGTGCAATGCCTGGGGAGCCACGAGAGCCAGAGCTGCTTGCCCGCGCGCAGGAAATGCTGGCGCGCTTTGGTGCACTGCGCGACCGCATCCCCGTGCACGAGCTGCTGTCACGCCTCGTTACCGAAAGTGGTTTCCTGGTCTCGCTGTCGCTCGATGAGCGTCGAGGGATGCAGGCGATCGCGAACGTGCGCAAGCTCATTCGCATGGCACAGGCGACACCGGAGCAATCGCTTGGCGACTTTCTCCGTGGCATCACCGACACTCGAGTTCGCGAGGACCGGATCGGCGAGGAGCGATTGTACGGCGAACGCTCGAACGTCGTCACCATCACGTCGGTACACAGTGCGAAGGGGCTCGAGTGGCCGGTCGTCTTCTGGTGCGACCTGGTGCGCGTGCCGCCAGCCGAGAAGGACGCGCTGCTGTGTGGGCGCGACGTGTTTCGGCTACGCGCGGCAACCGAGGTCGATGCGGATGGCAAGGAGCTTCCGGACGCCGAACACGATGCCATCAAGGCGGAGATTCAGCTCGAGCGCAACGCGGAGTCGTACCGGATGTGGTACGTGGCCAGCACGCGACCGCAGCGCCTGCTGGTGCTGAGCGGTGTTCCGCTCGGCGCATCGACGAAGGAGACCGCGTCTGTTGCGGGGCACATTCGCACCCGGTTCGCCACGGAGCTGCTTGGCGATGTCGTTCCGGAGCGTATCACCTACCGGCATTCGAGCGACGTCGAGTATCAGATCGTGGTGCGTGTCGCCTCGACGACCACGACAGCCGCGGAAGTTGTCGAGAAGCGCACGGACGCCGACGTCCTCTTGCCGCCACGACTCCTGCATTCACCGACGGGGCGTTCGCGCTTGTCGGCGACGCAGTTGATGACGTTCCAACGTGACCCGTCGCGGTGGTGGCAGCAGTATGTGTTCGGCTTCGATGGCGTGGCGACGTCGGTTAATGGTGGCACGACAGGGTCGGCCCGACCGACGGGCGATGCCGGTTCCAGCGCGCGCACCGGCTCCGTGGTGCACGCCGTGCTCGAACAGTACAACTACGAGCTGCAGGATATCGAGGAGCTGATCGAGGCGGCGATTGCCGAATATGATTCGGATGCGCCGGATGTAGCCACGACGGATGGACGATCGTATCG
>DASQZA010000376.1:0-8446 GCA_035638935.1 Gemmatimonas sp.
ATTGATGCCCCCGTTTCCGGTTCCCTTGATCGAATCTTTTCCATCTCCTCCATTAATGTAGCCGCCCTGAGTGTTAGAGATACCTATACTAAATCCAAGAGACCTGCAGGTGCGTCGTCCGATCCAATGTCCGCACTCGCATCGGTACCGCTCGTGCCAGCCCGTGCTCCCCGGCTCATGCGAGCAGATTCCGCGCGGTGGCTTCGACTTGCTGCACTTCACGGATGCGCGTGGCTGCGCCCGCATACACGGCGCGCACTGCTGGCGACGCCACTTCGCGCTTTGCACGCGCGTCGAGCAGCGGCGAGAGTGCTGCGATCGACGACAGCAAGGCGGCCGGATCCGGGCCGTCCGGGATGGATTCGAGCATGGCGACGACATCATCGCAAGCCGCTGCCATTCCCATCGAAGTGGGCGCATCCGGGCCCGGAAGCGCACTCGACGTGCGTGCCGCAGCGTGCAGCGCATCCACACGCTGGCGCAGCGCGGCGGCATCACTGCGGAAACGATCGAGAAGGTAGGCGCGTGGTCCGGCTGGCATGGCGGAGGAGGAGGGACAGTGAAAGGACGGTGTGAACCGGACTACTGCGTCGCAGCGTCGGGTACGGCCATCGCCGAGTTCGTGAACTGCGGCTCGTCCGTCACGTCGCGTACGATATAGGGCGCCAGCCATGCAGGAGCGGCCGGCACATCCTGCCCATCGCTCAGCTCGACCTCCGCGATCACCAGCTCGCGATCGAGAAAGACGTCGACTTCCCAGACGAATCCGCTGTCCGGCACCGGATGCCGATGCTTTCGGATGCGAGCGTTGCGAGTATGCGGCCACATCGCGCCGAACAGTTCAGCGTCCGCGCGCTCTTCGAGCTCGATGCGCGACCCGAGGCGTCCGAATTTCACCGTCCGCGTGAGCAGGGCCGATCCGTCTGGTCGCGTTGCGCGTCGTAGTCGTTCACGCAGCACCTCGCCCGGCAACCACCCTTGTTCGATATGTGTCGGTGGTGTCTCGAGCGCAAACGGGGGAACGCCCTTGAGCAGGTACTTGCGCTCGATCTCGCGCGGAACCGCGCTGGCGCTCGCGATGCCGTCAAGCTCCGCCACGGCTGCGCGCGCCAGGCTCGCCACTCGCTCCACCGCGTCGTCGTCCGCACACCAGGCGCGATGAAACGCCTCGAGGTGGCCGAGCGCTGTTGCCTGAAGCGCCTGCTCGAGTGCCGGCATGTCGTTCGCCGCGGCAACGCTTGCCAGCAGGGACGCATCTCGCATGGCGCCAAGAGAATCCTGGCCGCGCGTCGCGCACTCGTACCAGGCGGCAATCGCCTTCTGGCCTTTGGCGAAGGGCGCAAGCATGGCGCGTTGCCGCTTGAGCGCAATCCGCGTCTCGTGCAACTCCTCGTTCAGCGCGTCGTCGAGGGTACCGCGCCCGACGACGGCGGTCAGCATCGCGGAGATCTCGCCAGCACTCGTCGATACGCGGGCTGCCAGGTGCGCGGCGAAGTTCTGTCGCGGCGGTTCCAGCCCGAGCGTGCGGCGTTCGTTGTACTCGGACAGCCGGTGTCCGAGCTCCTTGCGGATCGGGTCGAGATGTCGCGCGAAGGCGGACGCGGTTCGCTTGCGGTCACGTGCGCCTCGCCCTGACAGCTTGGAGAGCAGTCGCGCGGCTTCCCTCCGGGCCTCCGGGCCGAGCGCCTCCCCTTCAGCCTCCAACCACGCGCGCTGCACGTCAGCATCGCGAGCGGCATTGGTCGCCTGATTCAGCTTCCGCAACGCGCGGGGAAGACTCTTTCCGATGTCGAGCACATCGCGGTGCTCCTTGAGCGACGCGCGGATACGACGGAGGGCGACTCGGGCCCGATGCAGCACGGCCGGGTCGGCAGCGGCCGCGCCGTTCGACTCGGTGCCTGGGGCGCCGCTTTCCGATGACATGGCATCACGCGCTTCGATCAGTGCGTGATACCAGCCCATGGTGACGACCCGGGCGCCTTCCGCAGCCGTTGCCGTCAACACGTGGGGGAGCATGCGGGAGATATCGTCGCGCGAAACCGGCACGGTGACTGTCATGCGTCGTCGTTGGCGTCGACATGCACGTCCGCCACGCCGTGCTCATCGTAGGACACGGACACCAGCCATGGACGGCAGCACACATAGCAATCCTCGACGTACTGCTGGTGACTGCCCGATCCCGGATCCAGTGCGATCTCCACGGGCTCGCCGCAATACGGACACGAAACCTCGCTCGAGAGATCGGCTACGCCGTCGCCGAGCGGAAATTCCTCGTCGAGTAGCGGGTCGATATCCTCGGCAGCATCGTCCCAGGGTGTATTCATCGTCATGGTGTTTGTGGCATCAGAAGGAAAACGGAATCAACGATGGTTCGGTTCGTGTGCCAACTCCTGTCCACTTCGCTGAGCAGCGAAATGTCATCATCAGCGGACATCATCGTGATTCGAGTCACGCTATCTGATTGATTCACAGTGAGTTAGCAATCTCGAAGGACGGGTGCGCCGCCTGCGTTGGCGCGGTGGGTGTTCCGCCGGTTCCGTACCAGAGCAGGAGCAGTGGTAAGGGGCGTGCGGGAACCGGGTCAATCGCCCCATGCGGGTCGGTCCCGCGCCCTCCACATTGGAAAGGGTAGCGCGACGAAGCCTCGCGCGGACACGGCACGAACGCCCGTACGGCAATTGCACCGACCCCTCATCATTGATTCTCTCATCATGTCTTCCATGCGCACCCCACCTTCGCTCCGTACGCCTTCTATTGGCAAATTGGTCATGGGCATGACGCCGCGGACTGCGGCAATCGCCGCACTGCTGCTGGCAGGCGCACCGCTCGCTGCGCAAGAGGAGACCCGCGTTCCGACCGGCGTGATCTCCGGTAGTCTGTACGGGCAGGTGTCGAGCCCGCGCGGAGACTTCGGCAAGAACACCGGAACTGGCGGCGGCGGCGGTGGCACGCTGATCATTCGCGCGGATCGCGACGCGATCTTCAATCTTCGCACCGATCTGAGCTTCGTCACGTACGGCAACTCGTCACGGCGCATTCCGCTCGCGGGCACCGGCGGGCTGGTTCGTCTCGACCTGAGGACGTCCAACAACATCGTCTCGCTGGTCACCGGGCCGCAGCTGCTCGGCACCAGCGGCGCATTCACGCCGTACCTGTCCGCCCTCGGCGGTTTCTCGGTCTTCTGGACGCAAAGCAGCGTGCAGGGCACGCAACAAGCGCAGGAGCCCTTCGCGAGCACGACCAACTCGAGCGATGCCGCGCTGGCATACGGTGGCGCCGGTGGTGTCTACATCCGGGTCGCCAATGGCACGCGACCGGTGCGGCTTGAACTCGGTGCCCGAGTGTTGCGACATGACAACGTGAAGTATCTCAATGATCAGCGGGTCAAGGAAGCGTTCGAGAACGAACGTGATCCCATTCCGTTGCGGGGGCGCGCCGACTTCGTAACGTTCTATATCGGCCTCAACGCGTTCATGTACTGATCCCGGCTACCGCCCCGTCAGTCGTCCGCGTCGAATCGTCTTCCGCGTTTCGTGTCGCTGCGCTGGCGTTTGGCATCCAGGCGACGCTCGATGGACCCATGCGTCGGGCGCGTCGCCTTGCGCTTCGGTTGCACCACGAGCGCGCGGGCAAGCAGCGCAACGAGTCGCTCGATCGCCGCGCGACGATTCTGCAGCTGACTCCGATATTCGCCGGCAACGATGCGGAGGGTACCATCTGCGTCCAGCCGGGAGCCAAGTTTCTCGACCAGTCGCGTGCGTTGCTCTGCGCTGAGTGCGCGAGTCGCGCGCAGATTCCAACGCAGTGCAACGCGCGTCGCACTCCGATTGACATGTTGTCCGCCAGGTCCACCGCCGGTGATGCCGCGCAGTTCGACCTCGGCGACGGGAATGCGCACGCCGGGAGCGACGACGATCGCCTCCGGCTCTGGTGGCAACAACGCGTCCGTCATGCCGGAGCGCGACAGGGCTTGGCGGTGAGCGCCGCGCGAATGTTCGCGGGTGACGGACGTGCCGCGGTAACTGGTGCCTCAAATACGGCTACGTATTCCTCGGGACCGGTCTTCGTGAACGACAGTTCGCGATAACCCACGGCCTTGAGCTCGCATCGCAGGAGCGAAGGCGGCGTGCCATGGCCAAACGTGGGCCGGTCGAGATCGAGGATCACCACGCGTCCGCCAGCCCGCATGGCGGGTGCAAGATTATACAACAAGCCGAACGGCTGGTCGATTTCGTGGTACATGTGGATCATGATCGCGACTTCGACGTCGCCGGCCGGCAGCCGCGGGTCGTGCGCGTCACCCTTCGAGAGCCGAACATTGGTCAGGCCTTCGCGGCGCACCCGCTCCTGCAGCAGGCGCAGGTAATCCGGCACGATGTCTTCGCCGTAGACTACCCCGGTTGGGCCGACGATTCCGGCCAGACGCACGACGTAGTAACCGTCGCCCGCGCCGATGTCGGCAACACTCACTCCACGCCCGACCTTGGCGATCCCGGCAACCCGAGCGAACTCGCCTGCGTCGTCGCGATCGTCTTCGTTCGTCCACCGTGGCGCCACGATGCTCGCCACCGGACGGGACGGAGCAGGGAAGGAGCTCGCGGGCTCGCCAGCTGGTGCAGCCGGGCCTACGGTATCCTGAACCATCGAGGCGGAGCTGCCCGTGGAGCCGTTCACCGCGGGCCGCGCCGAATTGCTGCGCGCGACGTTCGCGACATCGTTCGACCCGGCGCATGCGGCACCTGCAGCGGTCACCGCGACGAGCAGCAATTTATGCATGTCGATGCGGTAGCTCATCACGCTGCGTCCGGTTCTGCGCGCTTGTGCACGCGCAACGCTGCCACACGACGCCCTTCCATGGCCACTACTTCCAACTCGCCTCCAGGGTACATGACACGATCACCGACGCGCGGGAGCCGCCCGAGCATCGCGAATGCATAGCCGCCCAATGTCGTCCAGTCGCCCTCGGGCACGGGCAGCTTGTGGTCGGAGCGGACGTCGACGAGCGACATCGATCCCGCCAGTTCGAGAATGCCGTTGAACAACAGGGCATCTCGCGAGTACGGGTCGTACTCGTCCGCAATGTCACCGACGACTTCCTCGACGAGGTCTTCCATTGTGACGATTCCTGCGGTGCCACCGTATTCATCGAGCACGACCGCCATGTGCGCCCGCGTTCGGCGCAGGTCCTCGAGCACACGCTCCGCAGCACGCGTTGCAGGCACGAAGAGCGGCTCACGCAGATGGTCGCGCAGTTCGAACTCCGACTGCGCCTCGTCGAGCCAATAATCCTTCGCGAGGAATACACCGACGATGTCGTCCGGCGTTTCCCGGTAGACCGGGTAGCGCGAGTACCGTTCCCGACGCAGGGTCTGCACCAGCTCGTTCCGTTCGACATCCTCGGAAATTGCGACCATCTCGGTGCGCGGCCGCATGACGTCGTGCGCTTTCTTGTTATGGAAGTCGAATACCCCGGCCAGCATTGCCGAGTCGGATTCCTCGAGCGTTCCATGTGCGCGCGCCTGCATCACCAGCAACCGAAGCTCTTCCGGGGAATGTACATGCTCGCCTTCCCCGGTCGGTCGTACCCCGAAGAGTGCGAGCAGTCGATTCGCCGTCGCGTTGAGCACCCCGATGAACGGCGACATCACTCGGCTGAACAGCATGAGCGGTCGCACCACGACTCTGCTCACCGCCTCGGGCGTGGCGAGCGCCACCGATTTCGGCGCCAGCTCTCCAAGCACGATGTGCAGGAATGTGATCACGAGAAACGCCACGGCGATGCCCGCTCCCGTGTGCACGGCGCCCGGAGCTGGCTCGACCCCCACGACACGCAGCAGCTTGTCGACCAGCACCGCGATTGCCGGTTCGCCGATCCAGCCGAGGGCCAGCGAGGCCAGCGTGATGCCCAGCTGCGTGCCCGAGATGTATCGGTCGAGCTGATTGAGCGCCTTCTGCACGACCATCGCGCTACGGTCCCCCTCCGCAACCATCTGGTCGATGCGACTGCGGCGTACCGCGACCAGCGCGAACTCGGCGGCGACGAAGAACGCGTTGAGCCCAACCAGCAGCAGGACGGCGAACAGCCGGAGGCTCGCACCGGTGAACGTGATCTCTGGATGCTGCAGCAGGGCAGGGTCAGGGGGCATCTGTATGGGAAACGGACGAGCGCGTCATTCGTCTGGCTTGTGCCGACGCTCCTGCAATCTGCAAGACCGACGGGCATTCCGCGCCTCTTGCATCCTGCAAATCGGCCTCCGCGCCGGCCTGCGGGCCTTATCGCATCCGGGAAGTCAGCAGTCGACATCCCGCTCCTGATTTCCAAAGCCTTGCGCTATACACCCGCGTTCCCACAGATCGCCATTCAGGGTTTCCATGGGATGGTCGACCCGCGCCGCGTCATGCGGTGGGTCTGGCTCGGTCGCGTCATGGTCGCTTGTGCCATTCTCGTTGCGGCAGTCTTCGTCTGGAATCGGGCGGAACCGAACGACACGCTGATCGCCACGCTGACGTTCGCCATTGCTGTGCTCGCGACGGTCGGCTCGGTGATGTGGGGTGAGCTGCAGCAAAGCAAATCGCGCGGCCATGGCTTCTATGCCTTGCAGTGCTGTATCGACCTCGCGCTCGTGACTGCCGTCGTGCACATAACGGGGGGCTGGAATTCACAATTTGCCGCCCTCTATATCCTGGTCATCGCGAGCGGCGCGCTGCTACTGCCCTTCCGGGGCGCACTCATGACGGCGGCGGGTGCATGCCTGCTCTACCTGACTGAGGTGCTGTGGCTCCGCCCGGGGGTCCCGCAGGTCGGCATGATCGTGCAGCTGATCGTGTTCGTCGTCGTGGCCATCGGGTCGGGCTATGTTGCTGCGCGACTTCGTCAGGCAGGCGACGGCCGGGACGCGCTTGCGGCAGAGCTGGTCAAGGTGCAGCTCGAAGCTGCCGACATCCTGCGCACGATCAGATCCGGCATTCTCACGGTCGACGGCGGTGGGCGGTTGCTGTACGCCAATCCCGCCGCTGCCGAGTTGCTTGGTATCAACCTGCGGGCGTACGTCGGGCGACCGGTGCTGTCGACCCTGCAGTCCGTTTCTCCGCACCTGGCCGGATTTCTCGAACGGTCGACCCGCGAGGGGGTTCGGACTTCACGCGCCGAAGGCGTGATCCGGCGTGACGGCGAAGAGATCGAGATTGGTGTAACGACCACCGTGTCGGACGGTCAGGACATCGTGGCCGAAGCAGGCGGCTCGACGGCGACGGCGATCTTTCAGGACATCTCCGACAGCAAGCGCATTCAGGCGCTTCACATACGGGCCGAGCGACTGCAGGCCGTCGCGGAACTCAGCGCATCGCTGGCGCACGAGATCCGTAACCCGCTCGCATCGATCCGCAGCGCGACGGAGCAGCTCTCGCGTCGTCGGGTGATCGCAGGTGACGTCACCGAAGACGAAGATGAACGAATTCTGCATGATCTGGTGGTGCGCGAGGCAGATCGACTGAGTCGGCTACTCGGCGACTTCCTCGACTTTGCGCGCGCGCGAGTCACGCAGGTCGTGGCACTCGATGTCGGGAACATCGTGACGACCGCGACGACGCTTGCCGCGACACACCCGGATCGCGGGAACGCCGTCCTGATCGACACGGAGATCGCCCCGGGGCTGCCCTCGATCGATGGTGACGAGGACCTGTTGCATCGTGCCGTGTTCAATCTAGTGCTCAATGCGATTCAAGCGGTTGGCCAGGCCGGCCGTATCACCGTCGACGTGCGATTGCGCGTCATGTCGGACGACGGCGTGAACGGGGCACTGGCCATGTCGGGCGATGTCATCGCGATCAGTGTCAGCGACGACGGGCCTGGGGTGTCCGAGTCGGTGCGCGACCATCTGTTCGAACCGTTCGTCAGTGGCAAGACGGGCGGTACAGGTCTGGGCCTTCCTGTCGTGCACCAGGCCGTCGAAGCACACCGTGGCGTCGTGCTCGTGGACACCCTCACGCCCGGCGCGCGATTCACGATTTTCCTTCCCATTGGAGTTCGATAGTGACACCTCCTGCGCTCGCCGGCGAAGCTGCTCCGCGCGTGCTCGTCATCGACGACGAATCCGGCATTCTGGACTCGTTGCGCATTCTGCTCAAGACCGAGGGCTTCGTTCCGTTCACGGCACACGGCGGCAAGCAGGGGATCGAGCGATTACCCGAACTGATGCCGGACATCGTGCTCACCGACGTCCGCATGCCCGATGTGGGTGGTGTGCAGGTGCTCAGTGCCGCGCGACAGTTGGACGCCGAGATTCCGGTCATTCTCATGACGGCGCAGGCCACGCTGCAGAGCGCTATGCAGGCCGTGAACGAGGGTGCGTTCTACTATATCCAGAAACCGTTCCGGAACGACGAGCTCATTGCGATTCTCCGCCGCGCTGCCGAGCATCGCAAGCTGCGCGCGGAGAACCACTCG
>DASQZA010000377.1:0-2523 GCA_035638935.1 Gemmatimonas sp.
GCTAGCCCGGATCATTCGCGACCGTCGCCATGAAAACGCGAGGGCTGCCGGAATTTCGGAGTCGGTGCGCAGGTTTTGCTGTGTGTGAAGACAAACAAAGGTCCCCACGCACCGACGACAGCGCGTATCTCACCGATCGAGGTTCAGTTCCAGGGCCGATGCGCGGTTCTGAGCGCAGATGCCGCGCAGTCCTCGTCGGACGGCGGGGTAGTCCTGCTGCGGCAGCTTGATGAGCGGCTGGGGCTGACAGCGCGGATGGCGGCGCTGCTCGGCGACCCACGCAAAGCGGAGCGCGTCTGGCACTCGCGCCTCGAGCAGGTCCGCCAGCGGATCTACCAGATCTGCCTGGGTTACGAGGATTGCAACGACGGGGACTGGCTCCGTCACGACCCGGCCTTTCAGTTCGCGTGCGATGCCGAGGGGCACGCGCTGTCGTCGCAGCCGACGCTGTCTCGCTTCGAGAATGCCATCACTGGACGCGAGTTGAACCGGCTCTGTCGCGACTACGAGCAAGGCTACGTGGACGGGCTCACGCCGACGACCGAATTGGTCGTGCTTGATATCGACTCGACCGACGACGCGACGCACGGCGCCCAACAACTCTCGTTCTTCCACGGCTTCTACGACCAGCACATGTTCCATCCGCTGCTCGTGTTCGATGCGCTGAGTGGGCACCTGATCACGGCCTTGCTGCGGCCGGGGCGTGCGCACGCTGCCAAGGGCGCCATCACCATCCTCACGCGTCTGATCCGAGCCATCCGCCAACGTTGTCCACAAGCGAGCATCCTGGTGCGTGGCGATTCGGCGTTCGCGATGCCCAAACTGCTGGACCGGCTCGCGCACTTGGACGCCGAGCTTGGCGACGTAGACTACGTGATCGGCGTCGCCAAGAACTCGCGCCTGCTGGAGTTCGCGAAGCCGCTGCGAGCCGCGGTCGAGGAGGAGTTTGCCGACGGCGCACCGTTCGTTCGCCGATTCACGTGGCTGTCGTACGCGTCGAAGTCGTGGCCCGCCGAGCGCCACGTGATTTGCAAAGTCGAGCACAGCAGTCGCGGCGAGAATCCACGCTTCGTGGTGACCACCCTCCACGAGTTCCCACCCGGCCTGATCTATGACGTCGCCTATTGCGCACGTGGGCAGTCGGAGAACTTCATCAAAGACTTCAAGAATGCACTGCATGCTGACCGCCTGTCCTGCCACCGCTTCGTCGCCAATGCATTCCGACTCCTGCTGCACGTTATCGCCTACCGCCTGATGCACGCGCTCCGCGCGACCATCGCCCGCGTCGCGCCTGAGGCCGAGTATGTGTCGACCGACCGCGTTCGACTCGCGACAGCCCAGATGGACACGATTCGCTTGCGGCTGCTCAAGGTCGCCGTAACCGTGACGTCCTCGGTTCGCCGCGTCCTGATTCGCCTGCCTCGGGCGTTTCCCCTCGCCCACATCTTCTTGGCCGTCGCACGCCACCTCGGCGTCACGTAGACCGCAGTTCCTTGACAACCCATGCCGTCGTCTCCCGGATCACCGGCGCCGCCGGCGTGGCTCGAGGCGTCGTCCGACCCGCCCGCACGCGCCACGCGCCCGGCCCGCCGCGACCGCCGCTCGAAACAACCGACCAAGTCACACTCGCGAATGATCCGGGCTAGCTTCATCGGCGCAAGCTACCAAATGATTCACGGTAGGATGTGTTCATGTTCCAGCTCGACGAGCAGACGCAGATGATTGCCGGCGTAGTCCGCCAGTGGTGCCACGCGTCACTCGCACCGCGGATCCCCGCGCTCGAGGCCGGGACCGAGATGCCGTTCGAGCTGATGAAGCAGATGGCGAAGACGTTCGGCTTCGACGCGCTGCTCGGTGGTTCGGTCAAGAAGCGGATCGCGAGGCTGCGCGCCGGCGAGACCAGCGACCCCGAGCAGCTCGCGGCGAAGAACCCGATGATGATGCACGCCGTCGTCAAGGAGCTGTCGCGCGTGTCGCCTGGCTTCGCGATGGGCTTCGGCGTCTCGATTGGGCTCGTCGGCGGCGCGATCGTCGCGAAGGGCACACCCGATCAGATCGAGCGCTGGGGCCTCCCGATCTCGACGGTGCAGCAGATCGGCTCGTGGTGCCTGACCGAGCCCGGCGCCGGCTCGGACGCGTTCGGGTCGATGCGCACGACGGCCACCCCCGACGGTTCGAGCTACGTGTTGTCGGGCCAGAAGACGTTCATCACGAACGGCCCCGGCGCGGACGTGTTCCTCGTCTACGCGAAGCTCGACCGGGGCGAGGCCGAGCACGGCGTCGCGACGTTCATCGTCGAGCGCGGCATGCCGGGCGTCACCGTCGGGCCGGCGTTCAAGAAGATGGGCATGCGCGACTCGCCGACGAGCGAGGTGTTCTTCGATGACGTGCGCCTCGGCGTCGAGCATCTGCTCGGCGGCAAGGAGAAGGGCCCCGGCGGCCGCAGCGATACCAAGGACAGCCTCGGCAACGAGCGCTCCGGCGTACCCGCGATGGCGTGGGGCATCATCGAGCGCTGCTACG
>DASQZA010000378.1:0-7999 GCA_035638935.1 Gemmatimonas sp.
ACCACCGTCGCCGACTTCTTGAAGGGACGTCCCGGCAGCAGGCCGAGTTCGTTCATCGCGTACAGCACGCGACGATGCACGGGCTTGAGTCCGTCTCGCACGTCGGGCAGTGCGCGCGACACGATGACGCTCATCGAATAATTGATGAACGATTCCTTCACCTCTTCGTCGATGAGACGGGGGAGGATGCGTTCGCGGGCGTTCGGTGCAGTCATGGCACGGCGGGGCTGGTGTACGATGGGTCGCGCTACAACCCATGAATATAGCCGGTGGCGCGCCCGGAATCAACGCTGCACACCGACCATAAATCGCTGTCTCGTAATGACTTACAAATACCGGGGCGAACCCCTACGAACGCCGCTCCGCCATCCCGGTCGCCGCCGCCTGCGACGTGGCCGTCACCACCGCCGGCCCACCTGTCGGCACGGCTGGCGTCCCGCGATGCGGGGTCTTGGCCGAGGCCTCTTCAGCGAGCTCCTCCGCTTCTTCCGCGAGTTCCTCGGCTTCCTCCGCGGCGGCCTCGGCTTCGATCGCCATGCGCTCGGCACGGTAGCGCGAGTACCACTCGCGGGTCACTTCGCCAGCCAGATCACGGTTGCCAAGCCCGAATGAAAGGGCCAACGCCAGTGCCACGGCGCCAAACAGGATGGCAAACGCCGTGGTGACGATGTCGGTGGCGATGCCCAACTCCTGCAGCGCCATGAAGATCGCCAGCACGATCACGCCACCACGCCCAATGCGCGCGAGCCACGGCCCCCCGTGCAGACCGCCCGCGGACGCCATGATCAGGCCTCCGACGAAGCCGCCCAGCACGATGCCGAGGATGATGATGACGATGGCCGAGATGACGCTCGGGATGTAGCTGACGAGTTCGGAGAAGACGTTCGCCAGCGACTCCATGCCGATCGCGTTCGCCGCGACGAGCAGCACCGCGAACATCACCACCCAGAACAGCACGTTGGCGATGACACGCGCCGGGTTGAGATGCGACCCGGACCGCTCGACCGCTTGCATGACGCCGCCGCGCTCGAGGAGCTGGTTGAAGTGCAGGCGGCGAAGCAGACGCGTGGTCCCCTTCTCGAGCAGTCGGGCCAACAGGTAGCCGACGAAGAGGATGACCAGGGCGCCAAAGAGTGAGGGCACCAGGTCCCTCAGGAGCAGAAAGCTCAGCTCCAGGCGTTCGGCGAATGTGGAGACGACGGACGCATCACCGCTTTCGGTGGCGGTGCCCTGCGCAAGCAGGAGCGTGTCGGGGAACTGCTGGAGTAGTGGCACTGCCGGAGTACGAACAGGGGTGCGCCTTGTGTCACGGCGCGAATCGAGCGGAACGCTCGGGAGGAAAACTAGCGGAGGTCGGAGAACACGCGAAGAGGTCCCGATGCAGTGGCGCAGATCACAGTCGCGTTCCCCGCTTCACATCGAAAATCGCGCTTCGCTTGCAGGATGGGCACAAGAGCCATTCCCGTTGCCGGTGGTACCCCAGTCCGAACGATCCGCCTCCAATCGGTCGATGCGTCATGCGGGTCGCACATCGCGGACAGGGGGGTGTCGCACCGGTCGCGAGACTCTCTCGCAAGACTTTTTCCTCTGCGGCAGTGAAGCGCGCCGATTCGGTCACGTTGCGCGCTCCGCCGGCGCGTTCACAGCGCGTTCACAGCGCGTTCACAGCGCGACGACCACTTTGCCGAACTGCTTTCCGCTTTCCAGTCGCTCGTATGCCTCACGGGCCTTCTCGAGTGGCCACACCGAATCGACGGGAGGCAACAACGCACCACCGCGAAACGCATCGGTGATCGCATCGAACTCTTCGTCGTTGCCCATCGTGGATCCCATCAACGTCCACTGGTTCCAGAACATGCGGCGCACATCGACCCCGACGTTCGGACCCGAGGTGCCGCCGCACGTGACCAGTCGCCCGCGCTTGGCCAGCGCGATGAGCGACTGCGACCAGGTGGCCTCGCCGACGGAATCAATGATCACATCGACCCCGCGCTTTCCGGTTCGTGCACGGATTTCTCGGCCAACGTCGGGCTGACTGTGGTTGAGCAGGACGTCGGCTCCGAGCTCCTTCGCCCGCGCGAGCTTGTCATCGCTGCCGGACGTCACCCACGCTGTCGCCCCAAGTCGCTTGGTAATCTGAAGAGCTGCCAGTGCAACGCCACCACCAATACCCCATAGCAGCACTTGGTCGTTTGCCTGCACCTTTGCCCGGGTCACGATCATCCGCCACGCGGTGAGGGTAGCCAACGGAAATGCCGCAGCAGCTTCGAACGGAATGCTCTTTGGTATCGACCGCGCGTTCGCAGCGGGCACGACGAGATACTCGGCCATCGTCCCACCGTGATGTTCGCCCAGGATTCCGTATGTGAGGCACAGGGGCTGGTCGCCATCCCGGCAGTACTCGCAGGTGCAGCTCCGATCCACGATGCCAGGGTTGATGATCACATGGTCGCCCGGCACCACGTTGTGCACGGCCTTGCCGACCGCTTCCACCACACCGGCGCCATCGGACCCCACGATCCAGGCGGGATGGATCTTCACGCCGGGAATGCCGCCGAGCACCCAGAGATCGAGACGGTTGAGCGCTGCAGCACGCATGCGCACGAGCACGTCATCATCGTGCTGCAGCACCGGCGGCGGCAGGTCATCGCGGAGACGCAGCTGATCGAGGCCGCCGTGCGCGTCTATGGTGAGGGCTAACATGAAGTAGAAGCGGAAGGGCAGAGGCGGAACTGCAGAAGCAGACCTGCGGAAGCAGACCTGCAGAAGCGGAACGGCAGAAGCGGAACGGCAGAAGCAGACCTGCAGACGTTGCCGTGGGTTGCGACGCGCGCGGCGTTTCCCGCGCTCTATATTGAGCGGTCGGTTCCCTCTCGTAATTTCGCACCATCGCCGTCGTCCCGGACAGCCGTTTCGGGCATGCGGCCACCTTCACCCGCAAGCGTCCCATGGCGTCCATCAAGGTCCCACCGCTCGGCGAGTCGATCGTCGAGGCGACGGTCTCCCGCTGGCTCAAGAATGAAGGTGACAGCGTGTCGACGGGCGACACGCTCGTCGAACTCGAGACCGACAAGATCACGGTCGAGGTGAGCGCTCTGGAGTCCGGCGTACTCGCGTCGCGCGCGAAGAACGAGGGCGATGTCGTGGCGGTCGGTGATTCGCTGGGTGAGATCGGCGCTGGCAGTGGTGTCGCGCCGACGACGGCGCAGACGGCGTCATTCACACCCCCAGCGGCACCAGCCGCTCCAGCCGCACCAGCCGCTCCGGCCGCAACCGCGTCTCCTGCTCCCGCCGATCCAGCGCCTGTCGCGACCTCGACGCCATCGTATGGCGCGAGCGCTGACGCCGGATCGAGCGCTCCGGCGCCGGCAACCGCGCCGAAAGTCTCCCCCGCGGCCAATCGCATCGCCACGGAGTCCGGACTCGATCTCACAACGGTCGAAGGCACCGGCCGCGGGGGCGTGGTCAGCAAGCCGGACGTCATCGGCGCACTCAGCACAGCCAAGCCAGCAAGCCCACCTGCTGCACCGGCTGCCCCCGCTGCACCGGCTGCACCCGCTGCACCCGCTTCCGCCCCCGCTGCTTCTCAGCGCGAGACGCGCGAGAAGATGACGACGCGCCGCAAGCGCATCGCGGAGAATCTGCTGCAGTCGCAGCACATGACGGCGCATCTCACGACGTTCAACGAGATCGACATGAGCGCGGTGAACGCGCTGCGTGAGCGGCTGAAGGAGCGCCTCGAGAAGGAGCAGGGCGTGAAGCTCTCGCTCATGCCGTTCTTCGCCAAGGCTGCATGTCTGGCGCTCAAGGCCTACCCGACGGTCAATGCACAGATCGACGGCGACAGCATCGTCTACAAGCACTACGTCAACCTCGGAATTGCCGTCGCGTCGGACGCGGGCCTGGTGGTGCCGAACGTCAAGGACGCCGACAGCAAGAGCATCATCGACATCGGCAAGGACATCGGTGCGGTGGCCAAGCGCGCGCGCGATGGCAAACTGACGATGGAAGACCTGACAGGCGGCACGTTCACGATCACGAACGGCGGCGTGTTCGGTTCGCTGGTCTCGACACCGATCATCAACTACCCGCAGGTCGGCATCCTGGGGCTGCACAAGACGCAGGACCGCCCGGTGGCGATCGACGGCAGGGTCGAGATCCGCCCGATGATGTACGTGGCACTCTCGTACGACCACCGTCTCATCGACGGCCAGCAGGCGGTGCTCTTCCTGGTGCGCGTCAAGGAACTGATGGAAGACCCGGCGTCCATGCTGGTGTTCTAGCAGCGTTGGTTTGGACCGAGGCACCCGTGCTCCTTCGTTGGGGTGCGGGCGCTTTGTCTTGGCGACTGCGTTTGCGCGGCGGCGACGAGGTGGGAGGGTCCTTTCGGTCGCCACTTCCTTCGAACGCTCGTTGGCGTTCTCAGTCAGAAGCGCCCTGCAGGACCCTCCCACCTCGTCGCCTCGGCAGAAATCGCGCAGACTGACGCAGCATCCGTGATATGCAGGGGCACCGGTCGCCCCAGCCAGGACTACAAGCGAGTGGACACCTGCACTTCCCCGGGGTCGGGAGGGAGTCTGGGTGCTTGTAGCCGGCTTCAAGACATTTCCCGGTGCGGCCAACATACCGCAGCCGCAGCATTGCCAGTCAGTCGTTTCGCGAGTGGTGTGCCCCACAGGGCGCTTCTGACTGAGAACGCCAACGAGCGTTCGAAGGAAGTGGCGACCGAAGGGGCATACCAGTCGCGAAACGACCTCGCACCAGTCCCGCAGCTACACCTCCCGCGTCCACAAAAATCGCAGAAACGCTGCCGCAAAAACCACGACGCCCCTTACGGCAAGCCGCAGGGACGTCGGGGGTCGCAGGAGCGCGTTGCCATTCGAGGATGGGAGTCGCGTCCAGCTATCCATCGGGTATGGCGAGAATCATGCCACTCGCGCAATAGACGCCGCAAGCGGTCGCCGGTAACACCCCGGTCACCGTCAAGTCACCGGCGCTTGCTGATTACCTTGCAGCATGACTCCCCAGACTCAATCAGCAGATGTCGTCGTGCTCGGCGGCGGCCCGGGCGGATATGTCGCGAGCATTCGCGCCGCGCAGCTTGGACTCTCCGTCGTCTGCGTCGAGCTCGACAAGACACTTGGCGGCACGTGCGTGAACGTCGGATGCATTCCGTCGAAGGCGCTGCTGCAGTCGTCCGAACACTTCGAGTTCATCCGGCTGCATGCGGCCGAACATGGGATTTCGCTCGACAACCCGCGTATCGACCTCGCGGCCATGATGGCGCGCAAGACCGACGTCGTCGCGCAGAACACCAAGGGCGTCGAGTTTCTCTTCCGGAAGAACAAGGTCACGTGGGCGCGCGGTTACGGCACGCTCAAGGGTGACAACGTCGTCGAAGTGAAGGCGGCGGACGGTACCGTCACCGCCTGGCAGGGCAAGTCGGTCATCATCGCGACGGGCTCCGTGCCGGTGGAGCTGCCGTTCCTCAAGTTCGACGAGAAGCGCGTGCTGTCGAACATCGGCGCACTCATGATCCCGGAAGTGCCGAAGCATCTCATCGTCGTCGGCGGCGGTGTGATCGGCCTGGAACTCGGCTCCGTATGGCGGCGGCTCGGCGCGAAGGTCACGGTGATCGAGTACGCGCCATCGATCCTGCCGGGCACCGATGCGGACATCGTCAAGGAAGCCGACAAGATCTTCCGCAAGCAGGGCCTCGAGATCTATACGGGCACCAAGGTGACGGGCGCCGATGTGCGCGAGGACGGCGTGACGATCCATGTCGAGAAGGACGGCAAGACGGATTCAGTCACCGCCGATTACGTGCTCGTGTCCGTGGGTCGCAAGCCAGCACTGCACGGGGTAGACCCGGCAGCACTTGGGCTGACCATGGGTGCACGTGGCGAGATCGCGGTCGACAGCCAGCAGCGCACCAACCTGCCGAACGTGTACGCGATCGGTGACGTGACCGGCGGCAAGCTGCTCGCCCACAAGGCCGAAGAAGAAGGCGTCATCGCCGCGGAAGTCATCTCCGGGAAGCCGGTGCACATGCACCAGCGCACGGTGCCCGGCATCGTGTACACGTGGCCGGAGATCGCGACCGTCGGCGCGAGCGAGCAGGATGTGAAGGACAGCGGCCGTGCCTACCGCATCGGCAAGTTTCCGTTCAGCGCGAACGGGCGTGCGCGCACGATGGCCGAGACGCAGGGCTTCGTGAAGTTCGTCGTCGACGCGGAGACCGACGAGATCCTGGGCTCGCACATGATCGGCGCGAACGTGTCGGACCTGATGGCGGAAGTCGTGCTCGCGATGGAGTATCGCGGCAGCGCCGAGGACATCGGCATCACGGTGCACTCACATCCGACGTTGAGCGAAACCGTCAAGGAAGCAGCGCTGGCGGCGCTGGGGCGCGCGATTCACATGTAGTGCAGGGTGGAAATATTTGACGCTGGGTCAGGGAACACGCATGATTGGGCCCAGTATCACCAGAATCGGTGTTCACGCGTCGGGCCTCCCCTTAGCTCCTTCCCCATGCACTCCGCAACGATCTCATCAGGCGCGATCCGGTGCGCCGCCACCATCGCGCTCTGTCTCGCGCCGGTCGGCATCGCGTCTGCCCAATCGGGCAAGTGGGTGGCTTCGGTCCAGCAGCTAAAGACCGGCCCTGGTGCCGCCGACTTGAGCATCGACCCGCGGAACGACAAGCAGTCGCGCGCGAAGATCTCTTTCCGCAACACGCAGCGGGACATGCGCATCGCGTGGGATATCGCGCCCGGCCGCTGTGGTGACAATGCCTCCGGCATTGCTTCGCAGGCGACCTTCACCGTGGTCATCACACAGATGGACGGCAGTGGCTCGGCAACTGCGAACATCCCGAAGCTCGAGAGCGGAAAGCTGTACTACCTGCGCGTGTTCGACCCGCAGTCGCAGCCCACGGATGGCGTCGGCTCCGCGGGATGCGCCAATCTGAGCGAGAAGCCGTAGGGAAACACAGAAGCACGGATGCAGATGCGAAGAGCGCGCGAAACGGACGTCGTTTCGCGCGCTCTTCGTCTTTGCCTCCTGCTTCTCTAGGGCGCTCCTCCGCCTGCCTGCCCACCGAACGTGTAGTACGGCAATCCGCGGGACAACAGCTCACGCCCCGACACCGGCAGTTGAAACGGCGTGCCGGTCACCAGCTTGCCCCAACCGCGTGCGTCGAACCATGCGATGTCGCCTTCCAGCGGGTACAGTTCGATGCGCTTCTCGTACTGGATAGCGTCGAAGAGAGTCCCGCACGTGCCATCATCCTTCCGCGGTACGCAGTCGGCGCCGGGAGGTGGGCCGTTCGCGTCGACCGGACGGAGCCCCGCTGCAATCCGCGTTGGATTGATCAGCGTAGCGGCCTCCGCGCCCCGATTGAGCCAGTAGAGCGCTTCGGCGCGGATGAACTTCATCTCGTCCATCGAGATGACCTGGATGAACGCGACGAGCCCCGAATCCGCTGCGGTGTTGAGATAGCGGGTGCTCCGATACGACGACGTGAGATATGGGCCGTTGGCCGCGCTGCCCATCGTGCTCGTCAGCCGTGTGAACCGAGTACCCGCCGTCGAGTTGGTGGCGCCATGGATGCGACGGTCAGGCGTGGTGATCGTGATCGCGTTGCGAGTCGCGACCGGACTGGCGATCCATGCCTGATACCGACCGGACGTGTCCGCGGGCCCGAGGAGACGGTTGCTGATTCGCAGCGTGTTCTGTGCGAAGGAATTGTTGATGTACGTGCTTCCCGTTCCGGCCACATCACGAGCGGCCTGGTAGCCGAAGTCGCGCGTGATTCCCGAATCGATTCGCGCCAGTACCGCCGCCCAGTTCACCGCCGCCCGCTCTGCGGGATTGCGTGGCGCGTAGACATCGGCGCGGACACGGAACGACTGCACGACCCGAATCCACTCGTCGCGCGTGATCGGCCGAGCATTGAACCAGAGGGCGGGCGTGGTGAAAGCGGGTGCCGCTCGGAGGT
>DASQZA010000379.1:0-18828 GCA_035638935.1 Gemmatimonas sp.
CCCGTCGATGCCTCCACGATGCGCCGTCACCGTCGCGCTGTCACCCCATCATCCCGAAATTCCCGGAAGAGCCATTAAATGATCTTCAGCGCGTGGGCTCATACTGCGCGCGTACCGTCGCTGTGACGCTGGGTGCAGATCCTGTCCAGCGCGTACTGAATCGTTGCCGAGCCCTAGGGGGTCGGTCGCAAATGCTGCATGACGGGAAGCTCAGATGACGGCGCTGCATCACACGAAGCTGTAGAACGGGTCATCATGGGCGCCGATTGCGTGGCGGATAGCGCTTCGCGGGAACTGAAACATGCTCGCGCCGGCCAGATGCTCTGGCACAATGCTGCTGACTGACTTCCTAAAGCGGCTTTTCGGGGAAATGTGTGGGTAGAATCAGCGCGATTCGAGCGGTGTGACTGCCGGTTTTGAGAGGAGAAAGGGCCGCTGGCGTGGTGGCGTGGTGCCCGTAAGTTCGTGTATGGAAACTTTGGACGAGGGCAGCGCGGAGTTCCGGGACGCGTACCGCTTCGCGGGGTGGACGCCGCACCGCCAGCTCGCAAGGGTGCCAGGCGATCCGGACGCGCGGCTCGTGCGGCTGACGCGGCGCGAAAAAAAACGGCGTGTGGCACCTGCGGGACCGTGCATCGCACCTGGTACGATCAATCGCGACGACGCATTCGCGATCTGCCCTGCGGCGCGCTGCGCATCCTGCTTGAGGTGTGGGTGCGCCGGGTCAACTGCCGGACCTGCGGCCGCGTGAAACAAGAGCGGCTCGCGTGGCTCGCCGCGAATCCGCACTACACCGAGCGCTTCGCGCTGTATGTGGGCAAACAATGTCGGAGCACCCCGCTCAAGGAAGCCGCGGACGATCTGCGGCTCGACTGGCACGCCGTCAAGGAGATGGACAAGCTGTACATGCGGGCACAACTCGCGCTCGCGGGGCCGGTCACCCCCGCCGTCATCGGCATCGACGAGATCTCGGTGCGAAAGGGGCACGTCTATCGCATCATCGTCAGCGACTTGGAGCGCAAACAGCCGATCTGGTACGGTGGACTCGACCGCTCCGAAGCGAGCATGGCGATGTTCTACGATTTCCTCGGGCCCGCCCAGACGGAGCGCATCCGGCTCGCGGTGATGGACATGTGGAAGCCGTTTCGGAACGCGACGCAGACCCAGGCGCCGCAGGCCGCAATCTTGTATGACAAGTTCCACGTGCTGCGCCATCTGAATGACGCGATGGATCAGGTCCGCAAAGCGGAGTACAAGCGCCTGACCAACCGCCCGGATCGCACCTACATCAAGGGCCAGAAGTACGTGCTCTTGTCGCATCGCGCGAATCTCTCGCCCGAGAAACAGCAACGCCTCAACACGCTCTTGGCGGCGAACGCGCGCCTCAATACGGCGTACGTCCTGAAGGAGCAATTCGGACAGCTGTGGGAATACCGGCGGGAAGCGTGGGCGCGCAAGTTTTTCGAGCAGTGGCGCGCCGCATTGCGGTGGCAGCGACTGGAACCGTTTGAGAAATTCGCCGAACTGATGGAACGACATTGGGACGGCATCACCGCCTACTGTGGTCCCGAGAACAAAGTGGCACTCGGATACGTCGAGGGACTGAACAACAAGATTCGGGTCATCCAGCGGCGGTGCTATGGCCTGCGCGATGAAGACTATCTCCACCTGAAGATCCTGACCTGCACGCTGCCAGCACTGCCGAAGCCCTAGAATCCGACAAATTCACCCACACGAAATCCCGAAGAGCCTTAAATCATTAGAGGAGCGCGTTCTGTTTGGTCTGCCGAGATCGATGTTCCCGAGCGTGACGTCATGCTCAGCTGCCCGTTCCGTGCGCGCGTCACGGATTGATTCCCGTCGGTTGTCGCGCAATGTGGTGGAGGCGGCAGCAACCCGGAACGAGTCGCGGCAACGGCGCGACCGGACGTCGAGGTGATGATCTCCATCGCAAGTGACTTACGCGAGGACTTCGCTACCAGTGATCTTGTTCAGGTGCTCGCTAAGCGTCGTGCGCCTCGAGGGACGAATAGCTTCGACGTGTAGGCGCCCGTCGCCCGCCGGATCGCGGCCCTGACACCGTTACGCGCTGAGGAGCATGCGCTGACCGCGTGAAGATCGAAGACGCGGCCATCGAGCCGGGGCGGCGCTAAACTCACGTGACGGTGCGCCACAGTCGAACTCGTCGTCGCCCGTGCGTGGGAACAGCTCGCGTATGGCACCAACATCCACCTTCGCGCGAGCTCCGTACACTGCGGGGCCGACGTGGTCTACACCTGAGGCGCTCGTGGGCGGATCCGCCACATTCACTGGCACAACGTATCAAGCGCGGGTGCTGGCATTTGCCGAAGCGCACGTCCTCGCCCAGTCACCGTTAGGGTGGATCCCTGCGTTCAACGATACGCCGGTTGCGGTCTCGGGAGAGACGCTCGGACCGGGCGACGACCTGCGCGCGGAGTTCGGTGGCGGCTTGCTGCCGTTTGAGGCACAAGCCAAGCATGGCCTGAACGCCGCGGGCGATCTCGACGAGGTCATCGCACGCGTGCGCTCGTCATTCGTGCTTGCGGGTGGAGTCGCCGCCCCAGACGATGCGGCGACATCTTCGTCGACTCCCTCAACCTGGTCGGCCCCGTCGGCTACCCATGTCGCGACGCCTGCGGGCGGCGTTGACCGCGTCGTGCTGGTCGTCAATCGTGCTTCGACGCGAGCGCTCTACACCGAGTTCGCCGAAGACCTGATTCGACTCCGCGCTGGTCGGAGTGACGGGGCCCGTCCCACCCTGCAACGCCTGCTCGACGCAGACGCCAGCGCCACCTCGGTTCTCACGCGACTGTTCGTTGTCGCGGTCGACATCGACCGCGCCGATCAGCCCGAAGCCAAGCACGCCATCGAGCTCCTGCAGCGCGCGCTAGAGGATGCGACGCAGGTGGTCGCGGCGTGGGACGTGCTCGTGGCCGACGCAAACGACGTGTGCGCGCAGCGCCTGCGTCGAGACCGGCCGGCACTGGTCCAGCTACTCGAGTCGCGTGGGATCCGCGTCAAGCCTCCGGCGCCGGATGAGCCCTGGATGCGGCAGCTGGACTTCACGCGCGAGCTGCTGCATCGCCACCACGCCGCTGCCTCTCTGTCATGGTTACGACAGCTTGAGGCGGACGTGCGGGCGGCCCAACGTAGCCGGGGGACGCCCGCGAGCGCGCAGGTGCGGTACCGCCTCGCCCAGCAACAGGGCGCCGCGTATCGAACGCTCGGCCGGCCTCAGGAAGCGCGCGACGCGTCCGAGCGTGCGCTGGATGTCGAGTCGGAGGGCGTGCACGCCCTTGTGATCGCCGCTGCCGCTTCGGCCGACATGGGCGACCTTCCAGCTGCTTCGGCCTACGCACGTCGCGCTGTGCATACGCATCCAGCGGACGCCAATGCATGGGCGTGCCTAGTGCAGATCGCCCGCGTCACCGGCGAGGCCATTCCCGTCACGCCAGCGGAGGTGGAAGCGTCGTCGACCTTTCGCACCGCACTGGCGCACGTCGCGATGGCGGCAGGCGACTGGGCCTCGGCGTTGCGCCTCACGGCCGAGCTCCTGGCCGCCGGCGAGCGGTCCAACGACGTGCTGTTCGTGCGGACGGCGGCCCTCGTCAACGCGCAGGCGACGGCGGCGCGAGAGCCGGACGCCGCGGCGTTGCAGGACTACCGCGAGGCGGCCCGCCTCGCGACCGAAGCCATCGAGCAGATCGCCGACAGCGCTCACCCGTTCACGGCGCAGCTCTACGTCGCGCGTGCGTGGGCACGACGCCTGCTTGACGACGTTGCGTCGGCGGACGCGGACCTCGCCGAGGCCCGACGCATCGACCGCGAGGATCCGAACGCGCTTCGCCACACCGCAGTCGCGCTGCTCGAGAGCGGTCGCGAGCGAGAAGCGCTTGCCGTCCTGCGCGATCCGCTTGTGGACGTGGACGCCCGCCTACTCACGATGCGCGCCTGGCTGCTCGCGCGACTCAAGCTCGGCGACGAGGCCCGAGACGCCCTAGCGCAGCTGGAGTCGCTCATCGCGGTAGCCGGCGTTGCGGCGGACGTCCACGCGCAGATCGCCGAGACCGCCCTGCTCCTCGACGACGCCAGCCGCGCACGCGCCGCCCTCGAACGCGTCACGGCGGACGCGCAGCACCTTCCGCCGGTGCTGCTCGCGCGCGCCAGGCTGGCGGTAGTCGACGGACAGACCGACGTCGGCGTTGCCCTGTATCGTGCGGTGGCGCTCGCCGTTCCGTCAGACCGGCAGCTGGTTCTCGCTGAGGCGGCCGACGCGCTGCGTCACGCGCGGCGACCGGGTGACGCCGTCGCGCTCTACGAGGAGACACTCGCCGGCGGCGATCCGGCGCACTTGCCCCAAGACATCGCACGCGGATACGCCGTCGCCTTAATGCAGGCGCACCGTCTCGTACCCGCGCAGTCGCTGGTCGACGCGATCCTATCGCGTGACGTCACCGACGCCCCCACACCCACTTGGGTGCTCGGACTCGCGACCGAGATCGCATTCGCGCGCGACGACCTTGAGTCGGCCATCCGGCACCTTGAGGCACTCGCTGCACGAGAGCGCTCGGATCCCTGGATCCGCATTCAACTGGCGCAATGGATGCTCGAGGTCGGCCGCACTGAGGACGCGAACACCCATATTGCATGGCTCCTCACCAACTTGCCCGGATCGCCGGACGGGTGCATGGCGGTTGCCCAGCTGCTAATCGCGACGGATCGGGTGGAGGAGGGGCTCGGCGTTGCGTTTCGCGCGTTTCGCGCGGGCGGCGACCGACCGGCGCTGCACCGCACGTTCGCGGCGCTAGTGCTCACCAGCCGCAGCGCGCCGCCTAACAGACGCGTGGTGGAAGCCGACACGCACGTTCGCCTGCGTCGCAATACCGGGGAGGTGCGACGCGTCACCGTCTTCGCTGCGCCGCCCATCGACCCGCGACGCGACGAGATGTCCGTCGAGGACGCGGAGGCGGCCGGAATTCTCGGCAAAACCGTCGGTGACCTGGTCGTGCGAGACTTCGGCACGTGGCGGCACGAGCAGTGGACCATTGAGGCCCTGATGCCGGCCATCCAGTTTGCCGCGCTCGACGCGGCCGAGCACTTCGCCGAGCGGTTTCCAGGCGAGCCGTTCTTCGTGGCCGGGCTGCCTGGGCTCGAGAAGGGAACGGGAGCGGTGGACGCGCTCGTGGCGGCGATGCGAGCTTCGCTACTCGAGCGGCGAGCGCACGTGCGGCACGTCTTCGAGGTGTATCGCACCGCCACCCTGCCACTCGGGTTCGTCGCGCACGCGACCGGCGCAACCGTAGTGGGCGCGATGCGGTTCCTCTCGGACGAGCTTCGGCTTGGCGCCGAGCCGTGGGAGGCGACGGCTGTCGAGCCGCGGAACGAGGAGGCGGACGCGGATGGTCCCGACGCGACGCTCGGAGCGCTGGATGCCACTGCGACAGACGAGGCGACTGCGCAAACCGACGCCAACGCCGGTAGCGACACGGTTACCGATGCGCCGTCGGCAGCTGCAGAGCCGCAGATGCCATCAACGTCTGCACCGGCACCGGCGGGTCCGCCCGGGACTCGCCACCGACACCTGCCGCACCGTGAGGTGGCACGCTCACGCCCGCTCATCCAGCGCATACCTCCCCTGCTCATGGTGGAATGGACGGACCGTAGCGGCCAGGCGGAGTCGCGTGCAGCTGCACGCGATGCGACCGAACTGATTCTCACTCGGTCGGCCATCGAGACGCTCGAACGGCTCGAGCTGCTGCGAACACTCCCGCCCTTGTTCACGCTCGCCGCGCCGCGCGCACTCCGCGAAGTCCTCCTGCGCGAGCTTCGCGAGGCCGAGCGTCACTTGCACGACGGCTATCGGAACGTCGCTTCCGCATCGCAGGGGCTCTCCCTAGTTGATCACGAGGCCGGCAGCCCTGTGTTGCAACGCTTGCGAGACCGCGCATCCGCACGACTCAACTGGTTTCACGAATCCGTGCGCGTTCACCCGAGACCGCTCGAGATGATTCCACCTGCCGGCTCGCCCGAAGCGGAGGCGAGAACGCTCATTGGGAGCGACTCACTCGACGCCGTCCACTTAGCGCAGCACAGGCGCTCGACGATGTACGCGGACGACCTTGGCCTCCGGCGTTTCATTCGACCGGGGGAGCCCGGACGCAGCTCTTCGACCGTCGGCATCCTGCGCGCGCTCGTGGACCGTGAGGTCCTCAGCCCGGTTGAGGCCGACCGGCACCTGCTCCGGTTGGTGGAGTGGCGCTACGCGGCCATTCCTCTGAGCGATTCCCTGTTGTCACTCGCCGTTGCGACCGCTGCATCGCTCCCGACCGACACGCTCCGCAACGCGTTTGGCCTGCTTGCAGCAGGAGAAGTCCAGCTGGATGAGTCCGTGCGAGTTGCGGCGCGCGTGGTCTACCGGCTCGCGGTCTCCGCGGTTCGCGTGATGTCGATTGCGGGGGCGGTCGATATGGCGCTCGCCGCCATTGGGACCCGGTGGGGCGCGCGCGCCGCGGCGTTCGGCCTGCGACGCGAAGCGCGCCTCGTGTTGCGCCTGCTGCCCATTGAGCTCGTCGTGGTCGAGGAGCGGTGCACGCGGTTTGCGCGGGACGGGACTATGGCGGCGCTCACGTTCTCGTCGTACGATCCCACCTGACGCGGCATCGATCTCGGCTTGCTCTCGCGGTATCCCATCACGTCCATGTGCAGTCGCGTCCACCGAGTGACGGCTGCCGGTTAGCGCGTGTTCATCCGTGACTGTGCCGTGCTCGAAGTCACGCTCCCAACTGGTGACGCGCTCTGGGTGCTCTGCAACCACTTCGAGCGCCGCTCAGGCGCCTCGGGACCGAAAGCGGACAGTGTCGGATTCCTGAAGACGCGACCGCGCATCAGGATCGGCATGGTGTTTGGCCGTCCCGAGCTCGTGGTGGTCGATGTGCAGCGAGCTCCGTTCACTCATGACGGTGCCTGCAACGAAGTGGGAAGCGCATCGCGGACGTCGCCCGCGTTGAGCCACAGAGGCGGCCGCGCACCGGGAAATCCATCCAATCCCGCAGGTCCGCCGGTGTCCGCGAACGCCAGTATCGCTACTGCTCAAAGCTGTGCCAAAACCTGTGACAGGAATTGCACCGCACGCGACCGCACGTGACCGCACGACACACCGCATGCGACCGCACGGCACCGCATGCGACCGCACGTCCCTACAACGCAAAACCGCGCCACCTCGCGAGTTACGCGAAATGGCGCGGTTTCGGTGACAGTTCTGACCACTGTTGTAAGTGGCTAGGGACGGAATCGAACCGCCGACACGCGGATTTTCAGTCCGCTGCTCTACCAACTGAGCTACCTAGCCGATCGTGTAACTTGCTGCAACGCAACCAGTTGCACGCCATCCCTCCTGCGCCGGCCATTGGAGTGCGCAGCCGAGGCAGTCGTTCAATGTAACCGGTCGGGCCTAATTGGGAACCGGCGCGGGTGTGCGAGTCCGGTGTAGTACATTGCCTGACCCCACCTCCATCTGCGCGCGCTCGAAATCTCCGAGGCCACCATGCGCCACACCCCGGTTTTCGCGGTCGTTCCTCTGATCGCGATCGTTGCCCTTGCCATCAGTGCGCGCGACGTACCTCCGCGCGCTGCAACAGACTCCGACGTCGCGAATTCCAGTCGTGCGGTCGAGGACTCGCTCTCCATTCCGGTGCCCGCGGGCATCGACAGCCTTGGCACCCCCACGGCACCCGGCAGCGGCGAGCCCAACCTCACCGTCGGCGCCAACGGACGCGTGTACATGACCTGGCTCGAGCCCGCGGCGACTGGATTTGCGCTGCGCCTCGCGACGCTCGACGGCACACGCTGGTCCGCCCCGCGCACGATCCAGCAGGGGCGCGATTTCGTCGTGAACTGGGCCGACTTTCCATCCGTTGCCGTCATGCCCGATGGACGGCTCGTCGCGCACTGGCTGCAGCGCGGAAAGAGTTCAGGCGCCTACAGTGTGCGTGTCGTGCAGTCGCGCGACGACGGCGCGACGTGGAGCGCACCGGTCACGTTGCATCGCGACAGCTCGGAGACGGAGCACGGATTCGTATCGCTCTGGGCCGATGGAACGGGAGCGAGCTCGGTGGCGAGCGCCGTGTGGCTCGACGGCCGCAAGTACAGCGCTGGCGGCTCGCACAGTGCGCCGTCAGTTGGCGCGGCGGGTGCGGGTGCACACGGCGCGGCGACGAACGAAATGATGGTCCTGGCGCGCTCCCTCGACGCCAAGGGCACGCTCACCGCGGAGACGGTGATCGATCCGCGCGCCTGCGACTGCTGCCAGACCGCAGCCGCGATGACGAGCACTGGCCCGGTGGTCGCGTATCGGGATCGCTCCAGCGAGGAAATACGCGACATTTCGGTCGTGCGTCGCGTTGCCGGCAAGTGGAGTGCACCGTCGCCGGTGTACCGCGACGGATGGAAGATTGCGGCCTGCCCGGTGAACGGCCCGTCCATCGATGCGCGCGGTACGCGTGTGAGTCTCGCATGGTTCACGTCGGCGAACGACAGCGCGCGCGTGAAGCTCGCCTTCTCGTCGAATGGTGGCGCCACATGGTCGGCGCCAACGCGCGTGGATGATGGCAACCCTGCAGGACGTGTCGGCACGCGCCTGCTGCCGGACGGCAGTGCGCTCGTCACGTGGATCGAGCGCACGGGCGGCGATATGGCATCGGTGCGCGCACGACGCATCACTGCCACCGGC
Source organism: Gemmatimonas sp. (assembly GCA_035638935.1). Lineage (GTDB taxonomy): Bacteria > Gemmatimonadota > Gemmatimonadetes > Gemmatimonadales > Gemmatimonadaceae > Gemmatimonas. The sequence goes on from DASQZA010000379.1 coordinate 8,750, forward strand.
ACACGGGGAACAGCCGTCATCGTCGCCTCGTCTTCCGCGGCACGTGCGAGCGGATTCCCGCGCGTGGCGACCACATCGACGCACGCGATCTTTGCGTGGACGGTGCCGGGCAAGCCGACGATGGTGCGGACGGCGCGCATGGCGCTCGCGGAGCTGCGTTGAGACGCGTTTCGCTGCTGCTGTTGCCGCTATCGCTGCTGATGGCGACTGCGTGCACAGCGGATGACGGCGAGACCGCAGCGGCGCGCACACCCGCTGTACCCTTCGGCATCGGCGCACCCGCTCCCGCCTACTCCGCCACGCTCCTCGACGGTGACTCGGTGTCGCTCGCCGGCATGCGTGACCGTGTGGTGCTGCTCAACGTGTGGGCCACGTGGTGTCACCCGTGCCGCACGGAGATTCCGGAGCTGCAGGCGCTGCATGTGAAGTACGCCGACCGCGGCTTCAGCGTCGTCGGCGTGAGTGTCGACGGCGACGGCGACGAAGCGGGCATTCGCGAGTTCGTTGAGGAGTACCGCATGACGTATCCCATCTGGCGCGATCCCGATGAGCGCGTCTCCGCGCTGTTCAGCGTCGTCGGCGTGCCCGCGACGTACCTCATCGATCGACAGGGCGTGATGCGTTGGCGCACCGTCGGCCCGGTCCGGCCTGGCGACACGACGCTCGTGCGCGCCATCGAAACGGCATTGGCTCCGGCATCATGACCGCCGAGGCTGCACACGACACAGCGCTTGGACGACGCGCTTTCCTGCAACGGGTGGCTGTTGCGAGCGCGGGCTTGTCGGTGGGGAGCCTGTCAGTTGCGGACGCGTTGCGGGGCCAGCAACCGCCAGCGCGACCGGCGCCACCGCGTGCTAGCCGCTCCTCTCGCAGCAACGAGTTCGTGTTCGCTCGCCTCCGCTACGATTCAGGCGACTGGGATTACAACCCGAAAGTCTGCTCGAACATGCTCGACGCGGTCGTGCAATACACGAGCATCCCCGTCCAGCAGAACGAAGTCGTCATCACCGCCGACTCGGCCGAGCTGCTCGCGTTTCCGTTCGTGTTCATGACGGGTCACAAGCTCGTGCGCTTCAACGAGAAGGAACGCCGCGGCATCGTGCGCTTCGTCGAAAATGGCGGCCTGCTGTTTTCCGACGACTGCAACCACGACGTGAACGGCCTGTACGCGCGCACGTTCGAGGCCGAGATGAACCGCGCGTTCGGCACGAGCAACGCACTCGCCAAGATCCCGAACAACCACCTGCTCTACCGATCGTTCTTCACGTTCCCGGAAGGCCCGCCGCGCACGAGCCACGAGCTCAATGGCTGGGGCGACAACATCGTGCACGACTACATGCGCGGCGTCGAACGCCGCGGCCGCATCGGTGTGCTGTATTCGAACAAGGACTACGGCTGCGAGTGGGACTACGACTGGAAGAACAAGAAATTCCGCCGGAGCGACAACACGAAGTTTGCGGTGAACCTTGTTGTGTATGCGATGACATGAAACGGCTGAAGCGGAACGGCAGAGGCTGAACGGCAGAAGCGAAAAAGCAGAAGCTGACCAGCAGAGGCAGAATCAGATGAAGGGCCACATGGCGATTCTCGCCATGTGGCCCTTTCCTTTGCTGTTCGCTTCTGCAGCATCACTTCTGCAGTTCAGCCTCTGCTGTTCCGCTTCTGCCGTTCCGCTTCTGCAGTACTAATCGAATGCCGCCCCAACCTGCATCTTGCGAATCAGCAACCACGGCGATCCATGCGAGATGCTGTTCGTCTGCGTCGGCTGGCCCTTCGCGTCGCCGCCCGTGCCGTGCATCTGCCACTCGTTCGGGCCCGTGATGCCGTCCAGGTTGCCCCAGAAATCCGTCGTGATCGCATTGTACGTCACGTCGGTCACCATGCGCGTCACCTTGCCGTTCTTGATCTCCCAGAACACGTGGCCGCCGAACTGGCCGTTGTAGCGTTGCTGGTCGATCGAGTAGCTGCCGCGGCCGTCGATCATCACGCCGTCCTTCACGTCCGCGATCAGCTGTTCGCGCGTCGGTGAATTGGCCGGTCCCGGCTCCACGTGCACGTTCGGCATGCGCAGGAACGGATAGTCGCGCCACGACGTGCCGAACGTGCAGCCGCGGCTCTCCTTCTCGCCCATCAGGTGTGCCGTCTCGCGATTCGTCTGCAAGCCCACGAGGATGCCGTCGCGAATGAGCGGCCACTTCTGCGTCTTCACGCCGTCGTCGTCGTAGCCCGTCGAGCCGAGGCCCGTGCTCGTCTTGTCGCATGTGACGTTGAACATCTTCGAACCGTACTTGAGCTTGCCCACGTCGGAGAGCTTCACGAAACTCGTGCCCGCGTAGTTCGCCTCGTACCCCACGATGCGATCGAGCTCCGTCGCGTGCGCGACGATCTCGTGGATCGTGAGCATCGCGTGCGACGGCGACAGGATCAGGTCGCGCAGCCCGCTCGAACCCAGCGGCTTGGCCGTGCAGAACTCCACCGCTTCCGTACCGATCCGCTCGGCCGCCGACAACAGGTCGGAATTCTCGGCGATCTCCCATCCGCCGCAGCCGGCAACACCGGGATAGTTCCGCGTGCGGGTCACGTCGCCGACCTTTGCGGTAACGCTGAGTGTCGGCGTCGTCGTGAACAGCTCCTGCTCGACGTATGACCCTTCGCTCGACGCGAAGTAGCGCCACTCGTAGCCGTGATTGGCCGCCACGTTCACCGCCGTCACGCCCTTCACCGCGCTCGCCTTGTCGACGATCGCCTGTGCCCAGTTCTGCTTGTCCGTCTGCGACACCGACGTGGGGTGCTTCACCATCGGCGTGATGTAGTTCGTCTGGTACGCCTGCACCGGTGCGAGCTTCAAGTCCGTGCGCTTGGCGATCGCACTCGCCTTCGCGACTTCCACGGCGACGCGCGTGATGCGACGCAGCTCGTCTTCCGTGACGATCGGTGAGCTCGCAAAGCCCCACACGCCACTGTGCACGACACGGATGCCAAAACCGCCGGGCTGGCGATCGGCGTCCGTCGGGATGCCGGCGCCACGGCCACCACGACCGCCGCGACCACCACCTGGGAATCCGCCACCGCCGCCGCCACCAGGGCCGCCGGTGCCCGCGACACGGAAGTTCGCGGTCGCGCCCGGCAAGCTCGAATTCATCGTGAAGCGAATATCCGAATACGTGCAACCCGCACGCTTGGCCTCGGCGAGCACGATGTCAGCCATCCCCTTGAAGCGCGTCTCCATGACGCGCCCGGTCGGCGACGTCGCGATGATGTCGGCCAATAGTTCGTTGGAATACAACGAGAAGGCCGCGGCGCCGGCGGCACCCTTGCCGATGGAGCGAATGAAGTCTCGACGTGATGGGCTCATGATTCTGTGATTCCGATGTGCGGTCTGGGAGAACTGGGAGAACGCTGCACCGCGTCAGACCGCGGGCGAGACGGACGTCATGTAGAACTCCTCGATCCGCACCGGCGGAATGAGGGCAGCGTTGCCACCATCGAACGACTCGCCCATGAACATCGGCCCAGGCTTGCCGACGAGCGTGAGATTGTTGTAAGCGACCAGTGGAGACATGTTCCAGCGGAAATTCTGCACCGGGCCGACGACTTCACCGTTCTCGATCAGGAACAACCCGTCGCGCGTCATGCCCGTGTTGAGCAGCGGTTGATCCTCCGATGGCACGCCGCGGATGTACCAGAACGACGTCACGAGTAGTCCACGACGCGTCTGCTTGATCATGTCCTCGAGCGACAGCTCCGATCCGCCCTGCACCAGGCTCTGCCCGACGGTCGCGCCTTGCCCCGGCCCCATCGCGCGCAGGATGCCGTTTTCCACCCACGTCACCGGCTTCGCCGGACGGAAATCCGGCATCATCGTGGACTGCCGCAACGTCGTGTTGCCGATGTCGCTCTTGAGCGTGAACAGGTCACTGAAGATCTTGTCGCCCGGCTTCTTGCCGGTCATGAACGAACCAGCGCCGCCGCCAAGTCCACCGCCACCTCCTCCGCCGCCTCCACCACCGCCGCCGCCGCCGCCACCACCACCAGGCGGTCCTCCGGCTGGTGGTGTGTCAGCACCGGGCGCACCACCAGCACCAGCAGCAGTGCCACCACCACCTCCTCCTCCCCCACCGCCGCCGCCACCTCCTCCACCACCGAACACACCCGTCACGAGCGAGAGGAATCGCGCACTCGCGCGCGGCTCGAGGATGACAGTATAGCGGCCAGGCTCGATCGCCTTCGCCTTCCGGCTACGCAACGCCTTGCCGGCGGCGACCTCCGTGAGCGCGCGCGGATCGATCATCGACGGATCCTTCACGCCGCCGATGGCCGAGAAGCCCGAACCGCTGCCATCAGCCATGCGGCACGTCAGCACGAATCCCAGATCCGCGGTGCGGTAGTAGGCGAAGAGGCCGGCCGAGTTCGCGTTGCAGGTCGTGACGTCGTTCTTGGGGATGTAGCCCGCGCCGACGACACCGCGCGCGGCGGCGATGTCGAGACTTTGCTTCACCATCCGCGCGCGCTCCGCTGGCCCGAGGTCGACCATGGCCGGCAACGCGGAATCGACGGGGATGTATTCCTGTGCCCCGAGCAACGCGCGGAGGTTCGGCGACTCGGTGGCCTTCCCGGCCTCCTCCAGCGCCTCGGCGACCATCTTCTGGAGGCCGGCGTCGCTGAAGTCGCGCGTGTCGGATGTGCCGACCTTCTGGCCCGCCCGCACCGTCACGTTCAACTGCCGGTCGTACTGCACCAGGTTGGTCGTGATGGAGGAGTTGGCCCACCGTGTGCTCGAACGCTCACCGCCGGAGAGACTGACCTCGACGGCTGTGGCGCCCTTGGCCATGTCGATCACCTTGTCGGTGATCGCTTTTGCTTGATCGCGAGTGTACATGCGCTGCCTTACGCGGGCGAGTGAAGGAATGCTGCAGTGGTGCGAAGCGTCATGCGAGGACTCATGCGAGGCCGCGGCGCCGGCGGATCCACCATTCCGCGGCCAGCAGGCCGGCGAATGGCACTATCCACAGGGTCGATCGCATCGGATACCACGGGATGATTCGCTGGGAAGGACCGATCGCGGCCAGTACGGCACCGGGGAGCTCCGACAGTGCGGCCTGACGGAGCGCGACGCCGCCGTGCGTGCGCGCCCAGAGCTGGAGGGACGCTTCATCCGAGGGAGCCGGAGCTACCGCAGAATCCACCACCACAAATTCAGTCGTGGCACGCGTCTCGTCGAGGCCCTCGGCCATCACCGTCACGGTATGGCGACCGGGAGCATTTGGTGCGCGCACAACGCCGGAAGCGAAACCTGGAACGGCATCAGGCCAGAGCCTCACCGGTACGCCCAAGACGTCGGCACGCAACACCACCGATGCCGACGATTGACCACCGGTCCACTGATCCCGAATGCTGACACTTATCTCGACTGGATCGCCAGGGCGCACCACGACCGGGTGCACGGACACGCCGACCGCCTGCACCGCCGATTCGCCGAGCGATGCAATGGTGTTGCGCCAGAACGTGCCGAACGACGACTGCGTGGAATCGCGAAAGCGCCACGCGTCGAGCGCGCCACTGACGACGAGCGTTCCGGCACCGACGGGCATTCGCCACAGGATGGCCGGTGCATCACCGTTGCCCGCCGACAGCTTCAGCAGCGGGGTCGCGGTAACCGGCAACACGCGTGGAGCGGTCCACTCCGTGACGCGCAGCGTCGCGATGCGATTTGCGCTGTCTTTTGTGGTTTGTTCTGTGGTGTCTTTCTTGGTGCGCATTGTGGCGCGCGTATCCGTCGATGACAACGCCACATCGTCGCGTTCCACACGGCCCGTCCATACGGAAGTACGCGTGAGACGGTCGATGGCACCCGTGACAAGACCGTCGAGCAACAGCACGACGCTGCCACCACGCCTTCGCAGAAAACGCTCGAGGCCAGCGACCTCACTCGATGTCAGCGCATCGGGTGCGCCAATCACGACGACATCGAATGGAGAGTCGGGTCCGAGTCGCGAAAGTTCGATGGGTGGGCGCCCCGCGTCGGCACTGATGCCGCGCGCCGTTACCACGCGGCTTGTCACGGCGACGCGCGCGTCGCGCTCGAGCTCCCGGCGCACGAACGTCGACATCCATGACGGCCGAGGATCATGAAAGAGCACTCGGCTCCGCGAATCGCGAACGTCGATTGCGATGTCTGCGCGCGACGACGCAGGCGCGTCGGAGCTGCTGCCCGTGCGCGTTGCATGTAGCTGCAAGGGAATGAGCCCGGCCCGCGCCGGTGTGTACGACAGCGCGACGGTGCGATAGCGAAAGCCTGCATTGGAGCTTGAGGCAGCCGCAGGTGTGGCAACGCGATCGACCAGGAGGGGGCCGGCGCGCAACGTGACGACGATGCTGTCTCCGGGCGCCGCGGCATTGCCTGCGCCATCGGCCAAGTCGAGCTCGAGGTCGACGTCGATCCGTGCGCTGGCATCGAGCGACAACGACGACGGGTGACGAACCGCCGCGATCCTCACCCCGGCCACCGCGCGCAATGGTGAAACGGTGAACGCAGGCGAAGCCAGCCCGCCGACGTTCGTTGGCAGCGACGATCCCACCAGGACGGTCGCCGCGGCGTTCGCGAACGCGTCGCTCGACTTCGACTCCACAGTGACGAATCGTTCGGCGAGCGCACCGCGCACGTCATCGACCAGCGTGGCACTGGCGTCCGTGACCACGACCGCGACTTCGGGGCGTACGGGCCGTTCCCGCCGAAACGACGGATCGACGACGGCAGCAATCGCAATTAGTACGGCGGCTGCGCGCAGCACGGTCGGCAACGCGTGTGCTGCTCGACTCATGGAACGCGGGAACCCGGCGAACGAATGGCACCACTCGCACGCAGTCGATCCGCGAGCGCACCTGCCATGCGCCGCTGTACGATCGAAGATTGCGCTTCGTGGCGTGCGATAGTCTCCTCGCGCAACGCAGCGGCGAGACGCGCCGATGCGCGGTCGAGTGACGTGCGTGCTTCGCCCGTTCGCCCGGCAGCGATCGCGCCGGACGCCGCATTCAAGCCTTCGGCAATCGCCTGCAGGGCTGGTGCAGACGGGTTGGTGCGCAGCACGCGCTCTGCCACCATCGACAGTCGCGCCGGTAACGCAGTGCGCACCGACGCATCGAGTGCTGCGCTGTTCGTCGTGGCCGCAGCGATCTGTGTGCCCGCAGCGACGAGTTCGTCCAGCGCGCTCCGTAACGCCGTGACGCGCGCACCTCGTTCGGGAGTGGCCACAGGACGCACTGCACGCGAAGCATCGGTGAGTGCGCCGCTGCCCCGACGCGAGAGATCCAGTGCCTCGCGCTCGGTCAGCGCGCGCAACAGGTATCGCGACCGCGCGAACGCTTTCTCGAGCTGGGTCACGGCCGCCCGCTCCTGCGGAAGGGCACGCGACAGATCTCCCTCGGTCAGTGCCGTTGCGGCGCGGCTCATGGCGCGAATCGCGGCAAGCAACGCCGTGCGGCCCTGGTTGGCCATGCGACCGGCAGACAGATCGCTTTCCGCTTCCGCCTCGTGCGATTCATCCAGGTCGCCCATACTGTTCTCGGCCGTCACCGCCTCGGCCAGCTCTCCACCCATCATGAACACGAACTCGGCGCGCACGCGGCGCTGCTCGATCGCGAGGTTGCGCGCCTCCTCGAGAAACGCTTCCGGCGAGATCGTGCGCTGCTTTGCGAGCAAGCGCTCCGATTTGAGGATGACCATCTGTTGGCTGAGCGCCTGTCGCTCTTCGTCGGGGTCGACCGCAAAGCCTGCGGCAGCGTCGCCTTCGGATGCGAACAGCTGCGCGATGAATGCGTCCGATTCCGACGGCGCACCGCCGGGCCGGCGATCCGTCGCCACCGCGCGGTAGACCACCATGTCACCCGGCACCAGGCCGAGGCTGGCGAGGCTCCAGCTCGCGCGCGCCTCCCACACGCGACCGCTGCGACGGGTCACGCGCAACGGCACTTCACCCTCGTCGAAGGTGAAGCGCTCGCCCGAGCCCGAGACTTTCGTGTATCGCAACCGCAGTGAGGCGAGGGCCATGTCGTCGTCAGCTTCGACGCCCAGGGCAATGGTTTGCGCACTATCCCGCAGGACGAGATCCCGCGCCGGTGCGAGCATGCGCACGCGAGGCGCGACGTCCGCCGCAGCGGTGATACCGATCAGCCGGCGCGCGGTGGGCGTACCCGCCGAGTCGAACGACTCCACGATGACAAAACCGTCGGAGTTCACGGCGAGTGTCGCCGTGTGCGTTCCTTCCGCGCCCGGGCGCACGTCGAGCTCGCCGTCAACCGAGGAGATGCGAACGCGCGCGTTAGCCGATTGCACCGTCACTCGCACGCGGCTGTCGACCAGTGCCTCGATGCGGGAGGGGTCGGTACTGCGTACTTGTGGCCGTCCGGTGTACGCAGGCGGTACGACGACGACATCGATGCGCCGCAGGGCATCGCGCGGCTGTGCGGCAACTGCCGCAGCTCGACTGGCGAACTCCTGCACGTGTTTCGCTCCGGCAGGTATCAACATGGTCGCAGCAAGCGCACCTAGGGCCAGGGATGCATTGCGCACCGTGCGGCCGGCGGGGAAAAGCGATGCTGGATCGAGCGTTGCGACGATCGCGGCGCACTGACGCATCACCAGGCCCGCGACACCGTCGTTCGTCGCGGCATCGTCGAGGGGAGTCGCGCGCTGCAACTCATCCGCAGTCACCAGGAGGTTGCGAAACTGCGATACGCGTCGTTCCACTTGCACGGCGACTTTCGCGCGAGCGTGTCGCGTCCGCAGGAACTCCACCACGCCTCCGATCATCGCGCATGCCATGGCCACGAGTACAGTCGGCAGCAGCCCCAGTGGGTGCTGCCCGCGTGCGATCAGCGAGGTGATGGAGAACCCCAATGCGATGATGGCGGCAACACCGATTCCAGCTGTTGCGCCGCGCAGTACCGCAAGCTGTCGCACGCGTCGCGCCGATGCCCCGAGAAAGTTCGAGACGACCAACTGGGCCGACATGATGCGCGTCGAGGGTGGCGTCACGCGTTCCCTCCGCCGCGACGCATCAATGCTTCGACTGCCATAAGGAGGAGCGCCAGCCCCCAGAACCAGCGCGCGTCCGACACGCTACCCTGCTCTGCATCCATCGCGGACAGGACAGCGGTGGCCGAAGCAGCTGAATCAGCAGGTACGCGGTTGAAGCGCTGAAGCTCTGCATCAGGCATCATCAGCGGTTCGCGCTCCGTCATGTCATGCATCGACGCCGCATGCGATACCCCGCCAACGGACGTGGCGGAGTCGCCGCCGCTGGACTCGAGTGCCCTAGACGTGGCCGCGATGAGCGCCGTAGACACCGCGCTACCCGCGTCGGCCAGACAGAACAACAGCAGTCGAGATGTGCCACCCGATGAGTCCTGTGCCGCCTGTACGAGCGGTTCACCGCTACTCGTCGTGACGACGACGAATCGCGTCGTGTCAGCAGTTGTCCCAGTAATCCGAGAGATGGCAGCAGCGGGTCGCATGCCGTCGATCCGCACGCCCTCTCGCGCAACCTCGCGTAACAAGGGATCGGCTGCGATACGCACGACCACATCAGCCATCCACGCCGACGTCAGTGGTGCAACACCGGCCCCGAGCACGCTGCTTCTGATGGTGTCACCCTGCGCGTCTGCATAGACGATCTGCACCAGCGCGTCGGCAGCAGTGATTCCGCCAGAATTCGGCGCCAGCCGGTCGAGCGACGACACACCAGTCCCTGCACTCGCCAGGTCTGCGCGTGGTGCGCCCACAACCTCCATCGCTGCAGCATACGCCGCGAGCGCTCGCGTTCGGCTGCTCGCAGACGCGCGAAGCTGAAACCCTGGTACAGCAGGCCCTGTTGCACCGTTCACGCGCTGCCACGACATCTCGGTACGGTCGGCCAGCGCACGAACCCGCACACCGGTGCCATTGCCCTCCATCGCGAACGTGTCCGGTGGCGCACTACCGGCCACGCGCACGAAACGAACGCCATATGCGTCAGGCACGCCTCGCAGCGCGGACGAGTCGACACTCCCTCGCTGGAAGTCCGAGATGACGACGAGTTCTC
>DASQZA010000380.1:0-2477 GCA_035638935.1 Gemmatimonas sp.
ACACCGGCGACGTGCGCGTCCCCGGTGTTCGACAGCAGGAGCAGCGGTGTCGTCATTGCATCGGCGTACGTGCCGGGTGACTGCTCCTGCATCAGCGCCACGTCCTGCGGCGACGTGAGCGACTCGCCATACGCACGCCGAAAAAGCGACATGTCGTTCAGGTGATAATCATCCAAAAGGTCGATGACCGCCGCACCAGCCATCGCGGCCTTCCACCCCTGGTAGTGCCCGATAAGCCACGTGGTCATGTACCCGCCATACGACCACCCCGACACACCGATGCGAGCCGTATCCACATATGCGCGCTGCTTGAGGATCGCGAGCCCCGCCATCACATCGCGCCCGGGTCCGGCGCCGTGATCGCGATAGACGGCGGAAAACGTCGCGTTCCCGTGATTGTCGCTCCCGCGATAGTTGGGCGCGAACACGAGGAACCCCTTGGCTGCGAGCATCTGCTGCTGGGCGGAGAACGTCTGCAGCGAGGACGACCATGGTCCACCATGTATGAGCAGAAGCAGCGGATACTTGCGTGACGCATCGAACCTGGGCGGCAGCGTAAGCGTCCCCGAGAGCGGCAGTCCGTCGTCACTCTTCCACGACATGGATTCCACGTTCCCGAGATCGAGTGCTGCGACTTCATCATGCAGGTTCGTGAGGCGTCGCGGTGCCGAGGCGCCACGCGTGATGATGTAGAGCTCGGGCGGACGACGCGGTTCGCTGCCGATGAACACGATGTCGCCACTGGCCGCGACATCGACGTCGGTGATGCCGAGCGTGCCGACGTTCAGGCGCCGCGGTGCGCCGGCGAGCGAGATTTCCCACAGCCCGCTCGTGGTCCCGTCGGGGGCGAACGCGACGATGGACTTGGAGTCAGGAAGCCATGCGCTGCGCGCGAAGTTTCGGTCGATAGCGCCCGTGAGGAGGCGGGGCTCGCCACCGCGCGCCGCAAGCACCGCGAGCTCCGTCTGGTTCTTCACATGACCGTTCACCGGGCACGCGACGACGAGCGACGCACCGTCGGGTGATGGGACGGCCCCGCTGCAGTGGCGTGTCGCGACGCCCGGCAGCGCGGTGACGGTTCCCGTGGCAACATCGGCAATCGCAAGCCCGCGCCCTTCGAACTCCCGCGTGCCTGGCCCGTCCTGCTTTGTGAAGACGACCGCGCGCCCATCGGCGCTCCAGCTCACCGTCGCGGAGAAGCCCGGTACCGACCAGTCGCCCCTGGCCAGCACCTTTACCTCCCCACCAGTTGCGCTCACCGTCCACAGGTGCACGCGCTGCGGCGCCGAAAGCGTGAGGTAGTCGTTGCCGTCGACGACGAACGAATCGTCGAACGTCCCGCGTTTCTCGGGAGCTTCTGCCGCCGTATACACGAAGGCGGATCCATCGGGCTTCCACGCGTAAATCCCGACTCCAGTCGTCGACTGCGTCACCTGCCGCGCCTCGCCACCGCCCATCGGCAAGACGAACAGCTGGGCCTTTCCCTCGACCACCGCGGTGAACGCGAGTCGATCGCCGCTCGGCGACCAACGCGGCGCTGCAACGGTGCGCCGCCCGGTGAGGTATTCCTGCGCGCCGGTCGCGAGGTTCACCTGCAGGAGCTCCGATTCCCATGCGTTGCGCTCGTAGTTCGGCCATGCCACCACGATTGCCGCCTTCGCGCCGGCCGGCGCAACGCGCAGCTCCGTTACCCGCGCAACCTTGGCGAAGTGGTCGAGGGTGAACGTCTGCGCGGGGGCTGGCGTGGTGTACGCCAAGAACACCGTCGCGCACACCATGGAGCACGCGATGGAGCGGGCGATGGATCGCGCCACGGTCGCATGCGAGCAGGATTGAGCAGTGGCGCGCGAGGTCATGGGAGCTGTGGGAAGGGAGGAATGCGAGCGAACTCCGGATGGTGGGCCACACCGTACGGCACTTCTGGCACGACCTCGCAATTATTGGAAAGAAACAGTAGCGCCCGTCAGCGCGTCAGGGGAACTTCGTGTCATGACTGCCGCCCGTTCCCGCCTGACCGACGCGCTCGCCAATCGCTACCGCATCGAGCGCGAGCTCGGCGCGGGTGGCATGGCGACGGTCTATCTCGCGCATGACCTCAAGCACGACCGCAAGGTCGCGATCAAGATTCTGCGAGAAGAGCTCTCCGCGACACTCGGCGGCGATCGCTTCCTGCGCGAGATCCGCATTGCGGCGCAGTTGCAGCACCCGAACATTCTTCCGCTACTCGATTCGAGCGCCGAGGACGGACTCCTGTTCTACGTGATGCCGTACGTGAGCGGGCAGTCGTTGCGCGAGCGAATCACGCGCGATGGTGCGCTGCAGGTGCACGAGGCGGTCCGCCTCATTGCCGAGGTGGTCGATGCGCTGGCGCACGCTCACGAGCTGGGGGTGGTGCACCGCGACATCAAGCCGGACAATGTGATGCTCTCGGGGCGTCATGCGCTTGTTAAAGCGCCAGATCCGGAAGTACGCACGTA
>DASQZA010000381.1:0-2056 GCA_035638935.1 Gemmatimonas sp.
CCACCGCACCGGCCTTGATCCCCGCAGCCACTCGGCGTGCTCTCCCGCGATCGCTCGACCATACGGACGCACTCAAGCCGTAGCGAGTCGCGTTCGCGAGCGCGATCGCGTCAGTATCGGACGTCGAGCGCACGACCGCGAGCACGGGACCGAAGGTTTCTTCATACCAGACGCGCATGTCGGGCGTGACATCCGTGAGCACCACCAGTGGCGCAGCTCGATTCTCCTGACCCGCCGCCGACACTCCTTCCCGTCGCAACGCAACCGTTGCTCCTCTTGCGACTGCATCCCGAACCTGCAGCTCCAGCAATTCGCGCTGGCCTGCGGTGATCAGCACGGAGACATCGGTGCGCAGATCCAGCGCCTTCACCGCGGCGATGATTCCATCCACCAACGCATCGTGCACTCCATCGTGGACGATCACGCGTTTGACCGCGGCGCACGTTTGCCCGGCATTGGTAAAGCGTCCCCACGTGATGCCGCTCGCCGCCACGTCGAGACGTGCGTCATCCAACACGAGCGCGGCGTCACTGCCGCCAAGTTCGAGGCACACGGGCACGAACCGGGGCGCACACGAGTCCGCAATCGCGCGGCCGGTACGCTCGCTACCGGTGAAAAACACCTTGTCGACGTCGCTCGCGACCAACGCCGCGCCCGTGCGGCAGTCGCCCTGAATCACCTGAAATGCACCGGAAGGCACACCGGCCTCGTGCAGCAAGCGCGCGAGTGCATCACCACACCGCGGCGTGTGCTCCGATGGCTTGAGTAGCACGGCATTGCCAGCCACGAGGGCCGACATGCTGTGCATCGCGGGCAGGAAGAACGGGTAGTTCCACGGGCTGACGACGGCCACGATTCCGAACGGGTCGTGGTGCGTCGTGATGGATTTTCGCCACGCGGCGAGCACGCCGGATCGATAGCGCACCGGCGCCAGCGTCTCCTCGGCGACACGCACGAGAAATCGCGCACCTTCGAGCGCCGTCGCGACATCGGCGATGTAGCTCTCCGGCAGCGGCTTGCCGGTCTCCTCGGTCACGAGCGCGGCGATGGCAGCGCGATCACGGTAGAGCAGCTGGCGAAACTTCTCGAGCAGTCGTACGCGAACACGCGTTCCCGACGCATGCCACGCGGGCTGCGCGTCACGCGCACGCTTCACGAACGATGACAGGTCTACCGGTTCAAGCATCGGCCGGAACCCCAAGGTTGTCCGCTCTCGTCATGACGAACTGCGCGACCAGCATGCCAAGCGCCAGTCCGGCAGCCATGAGGTACCACTGCCAGGCTGGCGGGTCACCGACACCAAACGCTCGTACCGCAATCACCATGCAGGCACTCAGCACGACGGCCGCACCGATGATGACGGTCGCACGTCGCCGGCGGGTCCACCAGCCCCAATAGCCAACTGGTAACGTCAGCAACGACAACCACAATGCCGTCAATGCTGTTGCGGGCCTCGAACTGACCTCGACCAGCGACTGCACGAGTGCCCACCCGACAGTTGGCGTGCGAAGCAACGTGCCGCTCCACCGGGCGGCGCCACGAGCAACAGACAGTTCGAGCGCACGCCCCGACACGCGTGCGGTCACGAGTGTCGTATCGGCGGGCTGCATCGACCCGGCAGCAAACGCGCCAGGAATGACAAGATCCAAGGGCGCCAGCCCGATGCGTCCCGCACGACTCACGCCCCGAAGCAGCGCATCGGAGCCGCGCTGCGCGATGATGAACTGCGCGACCGATTCGCCAGGCGCATGCACATAGAGAATCGGTACGAGGCCGCCGCGCGCGTCTCTCCCCACGGTCGCTACACGTGCAATGTGTCGCATCTTGCTCGGCACTTCGACAATGGCCGGACCCGAGCCTGAAGGCTTGAATTCCACGTCGTCGACGAGTGTGCCGACAATTTGCGCTGCATACCAACCGTAGCCGGGCGTAAACGGCAAGGCACTCGCGACAGGTTGGACAATGGCGTCGGATGCCGATGGCTGCGGTCGGCCCACGGCCCACGCAGTCGCCGTCAGAATGCCACAGCACGCGATCGACCACGCCGTCGTGAGCA
>DASQZA010000382.1:0-11508 GCA_035638935.1 Gemmatimonas sp.
AGCGGGCGCCCCGGAAGCGAGCAAGCCAAGACAGTCGCCAGAAGCATGACAGGCGCGGTCCACGCGTGAGGACGACCGCTACGCGTCACGGACGGGCACCACTCCGTGTGATACGAAACCCTCGGCTCGTGCGCTGCAGCGTCAGCCCCTGCGCGGTGCACAAGTCGCTCAACACGGTGTCGATCGTCGGCGCAACGGGATAGAACAACGAGACGGTCGCTCTGCCGTCGATGTTCGACGAATGCGTGATCTCGACATCGAACCGACGCGCGAGCTCCCCGAGCACCCCGTCAAGCGGTTCGTCGAGTGCCGCGAGTCCACCGGTACGCCACGCGGCGAGACGCGATGCCGGCACTCCCGCCGTGCCTGTCGTGACGTGCACGCCGGCCACCGCAGCAGTCTGCACGGTCGCGCGCTGCCCGGCGCGCAGCACTGTCGCAGGGACGCCGGGCCGCGTGGCACCAGCTGATATGGCACTGACGGCAACGCGCCCTTCCTCGACGGACACCTGCGTGCCGGCCGCACCAGTGGCGCCTCGCACTTCGAATCGCGTGCCGAGTACCTGTACGTGGGCGTCACCGGTGTGCACCATAAACGCGCGACCATCGCGAGCGACCGAGAAGAACGCGGTGCCAGTGAGCCGCACGTCGCGCGCCGATGCGCGCAGCCAACGCGGCCAGCCGAGCGCCCGTGGTACCGCCATGCTGCTGCCGGGCGCGAGCCAGACATCGCTGCCGTCCACCAGATGTACTGCCGTCACGGGAGCGCCGGTCACAGTCGTCGCTGCCTGATAGGTGACAGGCACGGCGCGCACACCGAGCGCGCCTCCGACGGCCGCGACTGCGATGCTCGCTGCGACGAGCCAGCGACGCACGGCACGCCGGGGTGCCGTTGCACCATCGACGAGTACGAGCGGTGCCGGCACGTCGGTCGTGAATGGCGCTCGCTGCGGGTCATGAATCGTGGCACTCAGTCGGGACCATGCGGCTGCGCGCGCCTCGTCGGTCACGTCACGAGGTACGGCGAGCGAGGCGTCTCCGAGCGCACACCAGAGGGCGATCAACTCCGGCGCATCGTCCCGGGAAGACAACTCGGCCTCGAAATCGGGCGCCATCGCAGACCCAAGGTCGTGGCGAGGCGTGGTCGAGTCGTCGTTCATATGAGCCACGCTGCGACGGCTGCGACGAGACTGCTGGCCTCCGCGAGTCGGCGCCTCAGAGTGGAAAGCGCAGCCACGATGTGATTGTTGACGGTGCGGGGCGAACAGCCCATGGCGGCCGCGACTTCATCGTGCGACAGGCCGTGGAATCGCGACAGCTCGAGCGCCTGCCGTTGGCGCGGTGGCAATTCGGCCACACTCGCCGCCAGGCGCTGATACGTCTCGTTGCCGGCGAACTGTGCATCGGGCTGCGGGACGGCGGCCGGAGCCACGCTGTCGTGCGCGACGGGATCGGCGAGCAAGCGGCGCCGATTGGCGTGGTCCCGACGCAGGTTGAAGGCGAGGTTGCGCACCGTACGGTACAGATAGGCGTGAAGCGGGGTGCCGGGCTCGATATGCTCCCGACGGTCCCACAGCCGAACGAAGGCTTCCTGCACGAGATCCTCCGCGTTCCCTGCGTCGGCGAGGAGCGAGCGCGCAAACGCGAGCAGTGGCCCGTACAGCGCATCGAACAACACGTGAAATGCTCGCTCGTCCCCCGCCAGTATTGCTGCGGCATCGAACGACGGGCCGGGCTCATCGGCCGGAAGGCGAGGCTGCATTGAGGTTCGAGCGGGCGACGGATCCGACATGCTGACGAGGAGAACGTGAGGAGAACACGGGAAAGCGTCGCCATGACCAGTGCCATCGCGCATTCACGTGAACGCCTCCCGGGCGGCTCCGGTGCCGTCGTCCGGGCCGGCCGTCCTGTTGGGCCCTACTTCGCCGGTGCCGTCAGCAGATCCACTTTCAGCAGTTGCACCGGCGAGGTCCCCGCATTGCGCACCAACACACGTTGCGAGACGCCGACGAATCGTTCATCGCCGGTCTGCAGCGTCCGCGTTGGCGCTCCACCCTCATCGAGGTCGATACCCGGGGTCAACGCCAGCAGCAGAAATGGCTGCGACCCCGGCGCGACCAACTCGATCGACTGTCGGGACGCAATCGTGACCCGTGATGCACGATACTGCGCGTTGTCGACTTCGACTCTCGCCGAGGTGGAATCGACAAGGGGTGGCGTCGGGATGCGGCGCAGGAACCCTTCATCGCCCTCGGTCTTGAGCTCGACGCGCATGTAGTCGCTGAGCCCGGGCCCGGTGTTGACGACTGCGTGCGTCTCCGGCCTCGTGCGCCCGATGCGATAGCTCCTCGCGACAACGGCCGGTCGCGTGACATCGTTCGGAGGCCCATCGTGATTGAACTGCACCGGGTCGGCGTCATTGAAGTACACATGCAGCATGATGCCCGCGGGATGCGTGTGCTCGCCGAGCTGCGCGAAGCCCGGGAGCCGTACGCGGATCAATCGGACGTACGCGTTTTCGAGCTGGACTTTGTACACGTTGGGATACGCGACCAGCCCATCCTGCAGCGGCTGCGCGTGCAGACGCAGCGGAACGGCGGCAAGCAACAATCCGCCCAGCAGGGCCGAGTGCAAAGTGTGCATCATGATGGCGGTCGTGAGTGGCAGGACGTGACGCACTCAATCTCGTACCTGCAAACATCGGAATCTAAAAAAACCGGGACGAACCCATTATCCCAGGGCCTGGCAGCGCCTGCTAGCGTCTGCGCACCCAACGCAGCCCCGCGCCGAACGTCGAGATGCCCACCGAACGTCCGCGCTGGCTGCCGAGCATGGAGCGTGTCAGGAACAGCGTGGGTGTCGGCCCGTTGCGTCGTGGTGCGGCGTAGTCGAGGCGGATCTGTGTGCCCACGCGCATGCCGCTTCCCTCCACATCGTACAGCACCGGCCCCACCATTGCGCGCAGGATGGTCGACCGGATGTCGAACGCTCCACCCGTGAGCAACGATGCCCGTTCGGTGAAACGGACGTCCAGACACTCCTGCGAGCTGAAATCGACGATGCACTGCCGCGTGTTGCCCAACGACAGCACGGTGCCGCGTACACCCGCGATCCACGCGCTTTTGCGTCCCTGTAGCACCTTGGTGGTGAGGAGCCCCGACAACGCGAACGATGGCACTTCGGCAAACTCGTTCGAGGAGTTCACGGAGCCGGCCTCGACGTCGCCGGTCACGAGTCCGGTCGTGGTATAAAAGCCGAAGTTTTGGCCGGGGCGCCGCTGGGCGTCTGCGCCATGCTGCGGGACGGACAGCGCCAGCAGCGCGAGTGCAGCAAATGCAGCGATGGCAGTGAGCGAATGACGGAAGTGCACGTGGATCCCTTGAGGACGATTCGAAATCGGGGTCGACGAAACCTATCCGTCGGAAGGCCGTTGTCTTCGGGATGGGTACCGGTGGTCCTCCTCCACAACCCGCCAGGTCGGGCACGCCCCACGCCCCGACCGGCCACATTCCATTCGGAGCGTTCCCAATGATGCGCGCGCTCACGCTTCCATTCTGCGCGCTCGGCCTGCTCGTGTCGGCGTGCGCATCCCGCATCGGGACGGGCACAAGCGGGGAGCCCGTGCTCGGTACCGCCTCCGGCTCCACGCGTGCATCGGCGACGGACGCCGCGTCCGTTGCAGCGCCGCGCGTCGATTATCACCAGCATCTGGTAAGCCCCGCGTTCGAACCGATCGTGAAACTACCGGCACGCAATGGACAGGCGTTGCTGGCGGAGCTCGATGCAGCCGGCATTTCGAAAGCAGTCGTACTGTCGACGGGATACAGCTTTGCGGACGAGCGCAAGAATCTGCCGGATCCCGATGGGCTCACGCGGGCCGAAAACGACTGGATTTCGGGCCAGGTTGTTGGCGGCCGTGGCCGTTTGATCGGGTTCTGCGGCGTCAATCCGCTACGACCGGCCGCACTCACCGAGCTCGACCGATGTCTCGGTCTTCCCGGAATGAAGGGAGTGAAGCTTCACCTCGGGAACGCCGGCATCAGCCTGCGCGATGCCGCGCACGCCGCGCGCATGGCGGAGGTGTTCAGACTCGCCGAGCGAAAGGGCGCGTCTGTGCTCGTGCACATGCGCGCCAGAGGCGGCTTGAATTTCGGCGCTGAAGACGCGCGCCTGTTCCTCGACAAGCTGCTGCTTGCTGCCCCATCGATCGAGGTGGTCGTCGCGCACTTTGCGGGCGCCGGGCCCGGGTATCCTCCGCAGGCAGATTCATTGATGGCCGTATTCGGTGCGGCCGTGGCCCGTAAGGATTCGCGCATGCGCAACGTGTATTTCGACGTGGCCACGATCGTGACGGCGGAGTCGACTGTTGCGGAGCTGGCGCTCGTGGCGAAACGAGTCCGCGAGGTGGGGAGCGAACGCGTGTTGTACGGGTCCGACTTGAGCCCACCCGGCGGAAGCATTCGCGCCGGATGGGAAATTTTTCGGGATCGCGTACCGCTCACGGCCGCCGAGATGCGCACGATCGCCGGAAACGTGACGCGGTTCGCACGATAGTGCGGGCAACCGGCGGGTCGAGTGATGTCTACGGAAGAATACGGCTGAGGACGGTCTTGGCAAAATCCGGGTCGTAGTCCACGGCGCTTTCGCGCGCCACCACTTCGATCTTGGTCATCGTCGGTGTCGAACGCTTCATCTCCACGGTGACTTCGATGTCGCCCTGCTTGCCGGTCAGCCGACGCGTCGCGCCGTTGTCGTCGGTGCTGCGCCCTGTCTCCGTGATCTTGAGCGCCGAAAACGCGTTCAGCGTGCGGGTGAATGTGGAATCGACCGACAGCGCCACGTCCGACGTCGCGCCGCGATTGGAATATGCGACGGCACCGGCCGCGCCGGCTCCGGCAGCAGCGAGCAGGCAGCCGCTCAGGCTGCCAGCGGACAGCATGAGGGCCAACGGAAGGACGAAATGAACACGACGGGGCATGCAACCTCAGCAGGAATGGCGAGAACGAGGGTAAGCGAAGGTGCAGTATGCGCACCTTTCACCCGGTGTCCAAGTCGCATCGGAACAAGCGACCACGAGAGTAGCGGATTTCGCAGCATGACGATTCAATTGAGGCATGACTCATCGTCTCATCGCCGCGCTTACACTTCTCTCGTTTGTCAGCGCGACTCGCACTGATGCACAGGCGACTCGATTCGACTCGCTGGCGAAAGCCTCACTGGCTCAACTCGACGGCCGAGTATCGCTTCGCGGGCTACGCGACAGCGTCGAAGTGGTCCGGGATCGTTGGGGCGTCCCGCACATCTACGCGCTGAATCTCGACGACCTGTTCTTTGCGCAGGGGTTCGTGCAGGCGCAGGATCGGCTGTGGCAGATGGAGATGTACCGGCGCACGTTCGAGGGCACGTTGGCCGAGATCATGGGGCCGTCGTATATCGAGCATGACCGGCTCGCGCGACTGGTGAAGTTTCGCGGGCCGTTCGACGATCGCGAATGGAAAAGCTATCACCCCGAAGGGCGCCGCATCTTTACCGCGTTTGCCGCCGGTGTGAACGCATTCATCGCACAGGCCGGTGTGCGCCTCCCGGTCGAATTCCTGATCACGGGGATAAAGCCGCAGCGTTGGACTGCCGAGGTTGCGTTGCTGCGCACGACGACGGCGATGCCGACGGCCGATGCACTCGCTGAACTGCGACTCGCGCAGTCGGTGGCGCGACTCGGTGCCGACTCCGCCAACCGCGCCGCACGGCCCTCGCCATTTCGTTCACTGACTGTGCCCGATGGTGTGGACTATTCGATCATCGGGCCCGAAGTCGTCGCTGCACTGAGTGAGCTGCGCACCGGCAACGTGCGCCCCCCGCTGCTGCCGCAGTACACGGCCATGCGTGACGCGCTGCCGTCGATCAACGGTGGTGTGCAGGAGAATTCTCCGGGCAGCAACAACTGGGTGATCAGCGGTGCGCGATCGGCGAGCGGCAACGTGATCGTCGCGAACGATCCGCATCGCACGGTGTCGAACCCGTCGATCCGCTATCTCGTGCACCTCGACGCACCGGGTTGGCGTGTCGCTGGTGCGACGGAACCGGTGTTGCCAGGCGTGATGATCGGGCGCACGGAGCAGATCGCATGGGGCCTCACGATCGTGGGCACCGACCAGGCGGACGTGTACGTCGAGGAACTCGACCCGGCCGACCGGCGTCGCGTGCGATTCCGCGGTGCGTGGGAACGCATGCGCGTGCTCGTCGACACGATCCGCGTGCGCGGTGCAGCACCGGTGATCGCGACACAGCGGTTCACGCGACACGGGCCTGTGTTCTACGTCGACTCCAGCCGCAATCGCGCGTACGCGATGCAGACGACGGCGCATCTTCCCGGCAGTGCGGGCTACCTGAGCGCGTTGCGCTATCCCGCGCTGCGCGACTGCAACGGATTTCTCGACGCACAGCGGTTCTTCCTCGCCCCGACGGAGAACATGATCTGCGGCGACACACGCGGAAACATTGCGTGGCAGGCATCCGCCGCATCCCCGCGCCGCCCGAACTGGCATGGCCGGTTGCCGGTGCCGGGCAGGGGATCGCATGAGTGGAATGGCCTGCGTACGGATCTGCCGCGCGAACTCAACCCGGCACGCGGATGGATCGCGACGGCGAATCATGACATTCACCCGGAGGGTTTCGACCCACCGCTGTTCTTCAAGCAGGGCGCGCAGCGTGCGCGCGTCGACCGTATCGGATCGGTGCTGTCAGGGGAGCGCAAGTTCACGTTTGCGGACATGATGGTGCTGCAGCATGACGGCTATTCGGGGGAGGGCGCGCGCGACATCGCCCTGTTCACCGGATGGACGGCCCGGGATTCGTCGATCGAGTGGGGACGGCAGGTGCTGTCCCGATGGGACGCACAGCACCGACGCGAAAGCGCAGCGGCAGCACTTTACCACTATGCATCACGATCGATTCGTGGAGAAGCGCGCGCGGCGACAACGGACAGCGCGCGCCGGCGCGCGTTGCTCGAGACGGCGATCGGGGCGGGCCTCGACTCGCTGCGCCGCTCGCAGGGTGCGGACCGGTCGGGGTGGCGCTGGGGACGGCTCAATCGGAGTGAGTTGCCGCACACGCTCGTGCGTGCATTCGACATTGCGCCTGTCGAACGTCACGGCGGTGCCGGATTCGTCGCGGCGGTCGGCGCCACGTTCCGCGAGGTGGCGGATCTGGGTCACCCGGATTCGACGTACGTGACGAACGTACCAGGACAGTCCGGGCAACCGGGGAGCCCGTTCTACAGCAACCTCGTGGAGCCGTATGGACGGGGCGAGTATTTCCCGCTGGCATTCACGCGCGCCGCCGTCGATCGCGTTGCGGCACACCGATTGATCCTGCGGCCGGCGAGGCGCTGACCGGCGCGCGGTTGTTGTGAGCGTGTAAACCGTTACCGGCGAACAGCAACGGCGAACTGCTTTCCGCGGATCACGCGGATCTCGGGGATACGAGGGATCGAGCAAAGAGGAGCATGCCGGACGGATCTCGGCATGCTCCTCGTTCCTTTTCTCTATGGGGTCCGTCGCATGCCACGGGGCCACCAGTAAAGAGTCGCTACGCCGATCTTGCCCAACCCGACAGGCTTGATCCGCGGCATCCGCCAAATCCGCGTCATCCGCGGAAGGCAGTTCGCTGTTCTCCGCGAACCTCCGCCGCTCCGCGACCTCCGCGCGAGACGCGGTTGCAGTTGCGGTTGCTGTACGACGTGGCGAGCTCGACTGTTAGCCGAGCCTGTGGGTGAACTCTGCCGGTCTTGCGGTGTGACATCAGGGTGCGCGCCGCCAGGCCGCCTCATGCAACGCCGACCACGTCGGCTGTCGTTCGCCAACCTGAATCCTCAATTCGAACCCATGACTATTCGCTTTCAGTCTGCCTCCTTCGCTCTCGCGCTTGTCGTTGCCGCTGGCACCGCATCCGCCCAGGCCACTCCGGCAGCTGGCAGGGTCAGGGTCAAGCCCGCCGCGGCGCAGGCACCGGCGTCGCCCCGCGACTCTCTGACCGCGACCATTTCGGGCGCCACGATCAAGGTGAATTACGGTCGCCCGTCGAAGCGCGGCCGGGTGGTCTTCAATGGTCTCCCCGACATGAAGTGGGGTATGGTGTGGCGCACGGGTGCGAACGAGGCCACGCACCTCACCACGTCGAAACCGCTGATGTTCGGCAGCGCGATGGTACCGGCCGGCACGTACACGCTCTTCACGCAGCTCGTGGAGAACGGCAAGTGGATGCTCGTGATCAACAAGCAGACGAAGCAGTGGGGCACCGACTACGATCCGGCACAGGACCTGGTGCGCGTTCCTCTCACCGTGACGTCGAACAACCCGGTGACGGAGAAGATGACGATCACCGTCACGCCGTCGGGCAGCAATGGCGTGCTCACGATTTTGTGGGACACGTACAAGGCCACGACGTCCTTCATGGTGCACTAGAGCACCCATTGGCCGTGAACTTCGAGCAGCGGCGCGGGTTCCGCGCCGCTCTCGTACTCGGAGCGATGCTGGGTGGTGCGTGCGTATCGTCGCGTGACGCATCATCGATTCCAGCCTCGACTGCCCGTTCCACTGTCGCGCGCGTCCTCGCCGCGGGTCGAGGCATCGACACGGTGTGGTACATCTCGGCGCGCGCGCGGGAGGAGGGTCGCGATTCACGACGGCTCGCCGATTCGCTGGAGTTCGGCTACGTGCTGCACTCGCATCGCGCGAACGGCGATCTGGTCGCCGGTGGGCTGGACATCGCACTCGAAGATTCGGTGCGGCTCTCGCGTGCGCAGTTCGTGGAGGGCGTGCGCGTTGCGACCGGTGGACCGGCCCCCCGGGATTTTGCGGCGCTCTACGTGCACGGTTTCGGGACGTCGCTGCGTGAATGCTGGCAATACGCGTCCGAGACGCATGTCCGGTCGCAGTCGCGCGCACCGTGGATCACATTCTGCTGGCCGTCGAACGGGTCGGGAGTCGCACCCCCCACACGCGACGCGCTGTTCACCGGTGCGTACGTCAACGATTCTGCGGCAGCGGTCGCGAGTCAGCCTGCGTTCGTGCGTGCCACGGAGCTCGTGCTGGAGGCGATTCCCTCGTCGCGGCTGATGTTCGTTGCGCACTCGCTGGGTTCGCAGCTGTTGGGGGATGCACTGGGTGTACCGACCGCGCTCCAAGCGCATCTGACGGCGCACCCTGCACGCGCCATCATCTTCGCGGCGCCCGACGTCGAGGTGACGCGATTCGCCGACGTGTTCGTGCCCACGCTCCAACGGTTGGCCGAACGCACCGTCGTGTACATGTCAGGCCGCGATCGCATGCTCGCGCTGTCGAAGGCACGCAGCGGAACCGTGCGTGCGGGCGCCAACCAGCGTGCCCCACTGTTGCGACCGGGGCTCGAGACGATCGATGCGACCGCCGGCCTCGTCGCCGAACCCGGGCTCCAGCGATGGTTCGGAACGCATCACGCCCTACGGCGTGCCTCGTCGGTGATCTTCGACATCACGCATGTCGTTGGTGCCCGGCGTGCCGCCGCGTGCCGCGGCCTTCTTGGCACCGCGACGATGCAAGCCGACGGCGTGTGGCAGTTGACGAAGATGAAGCCGGATTCAGCCATGGTGGCTCGACGCTGTCCACTCCCGCATCGATGAAAGTCACGAGCGACTCGATGCGTTGACGGGACGTTGAGCCCGCAACAGTTTGAGGCTCGAGTGCAGGGCGGGCGGACGACATGCGAGGCAATGATGCGAGCGATCCTGTCCGGTGCGGCAATGCTGACGGTACTCGCCTGTGGCTCGGCGGATGGACAGGCGCGCCTCCCCACCGATGGTGGAATCACCAAATCGCTTGGACAACCCGGCCCGTGGGCGTGGTCGATCGGGCTCGCAGCCGGATACCGCGGCGAACCGAATGACCTCGTGGGTGTGGGTGAGTCGCGCATTGGCGTCTATCACGAGCTGTTGAGTGGAGCGCTGGGCGTAGGCGGTCTGCAGTCGGAGTTGTACAGCCAGTCGCGCAATGAGAATTACGCGGCCGGCGTCCGGCTTCGCTTTGTTTCGCAGGTGACTGGTGTGGCCATCGGAGCGGACTACAGCCTCAAGGACAGCAGGGTTCGCCCCATCTTCACCTACGTGCACCCGATACGACGCGGCGGACTGTTCGCCGATGGAAGCGTGTTGCGCGTGGACGTGGTCACGGGACCACAACACACCTTCACCGTCGGTTTCGAGAAACCGATTCGCCGGCGCATCCGGATGGGTACGACGCGTCCACGGGATGATGCGGTCACCCTGCCGACGGCGCGCGCCACTGCTCCCTCAGGAGCGCTACCCCCGCGAGTAGCTCCAGTCGTTGCAACTGCTCGCGCTGCGTCGCAAGGAATCCAGCAGCTTGCGGTCCCGTGGGTCGAGCATGATGGACTGCATGGTGAGAAGAGCGACCAGCGAGTGATCGCTCGCCTGAAAGAGCTGAAGGCGCTCACGTCGCCGGCTGGTGCGGGGCGCAACATCGATCGGGAAGCGCTGCGCTTTCACGACGCGATCGACCTGGCGTTCTCGATCGCGCTGGACCGCACCACTGACAGCGCGATGCCTGTGTCGACAATCGTCGCATCGGCCGACGGGCGACGGATCGGCGACAAGGCACGGGCGATTCTGCTCGCGGAAGTACTGCTGCCGTACGATCGTCTGCTGGGTCAGATCAAGCGCCACGATTCGACACTGGGCCTTGGCGTGCTTGCCAAGGGCGCGTTCGTGCGCTGGCTGCAGGTCGAGGAGCGCATTCCGGCCGGATCGGTTGCGGCCGTGAATGCCGTCTTCGATGCACTGCTGGGGATGATCGAATCGAGTCGTGTCGCGTCGGAGCGTGCGACCGGGACGTCGCGCTTCGTGTGGCTTCCACTGCAGTTCGGGCTTCGCGCCGAGCAATACGATACGCAGGCGGAGCTCGATGTCATCGTGGAGATGGCAGCACGCACCGACCTGACCGAGAACAACGTGGTGTCGTACGTCATCAATGATGAGTTCCAGTACCAGCTCAGCCGGACGATACGTGAGGCGAACTCGTACCACGTGCTCTGGACCCACGACTTTCGCGGTCACAACGTCGCGGGCAAGCCTGACGAGATGGGATTTCGGCACGTGCTGCGTTCCTACCTTGCAGCGCTTACTGCTCGGGTGAAGGCGTACGACAGCACCGGCACCTTCCCGACCTACGTGATCCTCCTCGACGAATGGTTCTACGAGGTCAACAACGGCCGCCTGTGGATGAACCTGCTCGAGGATCCGACGCGGTATCATGTTCGTCTCGACCCGCGATATGCAGCGTGGGAAGACTCGCTGCGAGTGGCGCAGGAAACACTGAAGCGCGCCATCGAAGAGTCCGTGCTGCTGTCGGCGCATCGCCGACAATATGGGGAGGGGTGGCTGCGGCAGCTCGTGAAGGTGCATGTGAGCATCACCAACGCATCCGATCCGAGTTTCTGGAGCTGGAACGTCATAAAG